>CALEJM010000052.1 GCA_937898265.1 uncultured Porphyromonadaceae bacterium | reverse complement strand
CAAACGTACAACTGTTTTTTACTGTAATCCCAATGCTCCATATCAGAAAGGCTCTGCTGAACGGAATCACGAATTCATAAGACTGTTTCTTCCGAAAGGTACTGATTTTTCATCCTACTCACAGGATGATATCAATCTTATGATGAACCACATCAATTCCTATAAAAGGAAGAAGCTGAACAACCAATCTCCACACCAGTTGTTCAGCTTCCTATATGGGGCCGATGTTTTGGAAAGGCTTGATTCCCATCTCATTGACCCGAATGAGATCACACTCAAACCCGAACTGCTGAAGTAAAACCGTACCCGCCATCTCTGACGTGAATTATGCTATCTGGGGTTGCAGTTACTCTTGCGAAAAAACAACTCTGACTATAGCCCCTGCGTCAGCATACCCTTCGGCAGTATCTTCCCGTAACCTCGCCACTATACTAATATGCTGCATAACCCGATTTCAAGCGGTTTGTAAGACTTATTTCCGGCCTTGCAAACTTAACTCCCGGTTTTGTATTACTAAGCTCCGTTTTGCTCCTCCATTTTTGGCCGTTTCTTTTACAAATTTTAGCTTATTAGAACTTACTTTTGCAAACAGGAGCCCCGAATTGCAATTGAGCCAGTTCCAGGTTCACAAAAGAAGGGGTTTTGTGAAATGGTGTCGTATATTTTATGTAATTTTGTGAAAAATAAGATTGATTTTGCTGGTATTCTGTGCGACAATATCCGTAAAGGAGGGTGAACGCTCTATGGAACGCTTAAAACGAAAAATCGATGATTATCTTCTTTCGTGGAAGGCGAACAATAATCGCAAGCCGTTGATCATTAAAGGTGCGCGGCAGATTGGAAAGACGGAGGCCGTCCGCCACTTCGCCCACGAGAATTATGGGGCGGTCGTAGAGATCAATTTTGTTCTGCAAAAGCAGTACAGGGACATTTTTGACGACGGGTTTGAGGTGGATACCATCATCCGCAACATTTCTCTGAAAAATCCTGCGCTGCAGTTTATCCCAGGGAAGACGCTGCTGTTTTTCGACGAACTGCAGGACTGCATCAAGCGTCACGTCATCCACATCCTTGACGACGCCACTATCGCCGCCATGAAAGAGAAGCGAGCCCGCGACAAAGCGCGCGATGCCGTAGCTGCCGAGCAAGAGGCTTTAGAAAGCGGCGAAGCCACCGACTGGCAGCAAGCCATGGCCGAATGGGAAGCATGGGAGAAAAGCCAAAAGGACACACAGAAACAGCAATAAAGAAAAAGGGGAGCAGATAGATTCTACTCCCCTTTGCTTTATCGTGACTGATATTAGTAGTCTTCCGGTTTGTATTTGCTGCAGATTGAGTGGAAGGCACAAAACTTGCAATGGCCGTTGTGTGCTTCAAATGGCATGTTGAGATCAAGAATCTCACTCAACACATTCTTCAAAGAAGGCAAAAACTCCTCTCTCACCTGGACTGCATAGTCATCAACCACCACAGCTTTTTTATCTTTTACCACCTTGATGTCGGCGTCAGACAACGCAGTGTTGGCATTGAAAGTTCGTGGATACAACAAAATCGGTTTCACGCTCTTACATCCCAACTCAGTCAACACCTCAGAGTAAACAAACAATTGAGCAACACGATAAGGACGCTCTGAGCAGCCTTTGTCAAGATGGTCGCCAATTTCTTTTGGATTTTCTGCGTGACTTGAGGTTTTGTAGTCTTTCAACAGATAAACGCCGTCTTTTCGGTCAAGGCGGTCGACCGTGCCACCAACTCTTACCTTGGTGCCATCAGCCAATTCAATATCCGTATTATATTCCTCTTCCAAAGAGATGCTCTCAAACGGAGCGTTCATCAAGTCGAAACGCAACTGGCGAATCACAAACTTCTTGACAGCAGCGAAATAGACCTTTTGCTCGCCATTAAACTCGTCGTAGGTCAACGCATTGGCGTTGCTGAAATAGTGCTCATTGAACGCCTTGCAAATTTCGGCGTCCAACTTACTCTCATTGCGTTTGTCAAGCATCGCATTGATCATCACCTCAGTAATTGTAACAGCTGTGCCGTTCTTCGCATTTTTTCTGAAAGACTTATAGATATTCTCCATTGCGCCATGGAAGATTTTGCCCATCAACGCATCGTCCATCTCCTCCAAGTCGTCCATTTCGTCGCGCAAGTAGACCACACTTTCATAGTAGAACTTCAACGGACAGTCGACGTAGGAATTGATAGAACTTGGAGTGTATCTCTTTTTCTTCAAGACTTTAACCATCTCTTCGGTCTTCTCCACCTTATCAATCTTCACCTTTTCAAGCGAGAAATTCGGTTGGAGCTGAATCTGCTTGAATTCGGCGGCCTTTGGGTGCTCGGCAAGCAACTGAAGCACAAAACGGCTGACCTCCGACTTGGTGCCCTCCTCCTTGCCTTTGCAGTAGACCAAAGTGACGTTTTCAGCACGCTGGAGAAGGTGGTAGAAATGGTAGGCGTAGAGTGAGTCCTGATGCTCCGAGTGATTCATTCTGAAGGCACGGCGGAGGAAGTTGGGGATAAACGATGAGGTGGTGTTCGGTGCCTTAGGCATGACACCCTCGTTAACGCTCAGCAAGAGGAGATTCTTGAAATCCATGTTACGCGTCTCCAACACACCCATCAACTGGAGACCCTTCTCAGGTTCGCCGTGATAAGGGATAGACTGCGCACTCATCAGACGCTGGAGGAAGCGAACGAAAATCGTTTTACCCAACAATGGCTCAACGCCTTTACTCTCGTTCTCCAATCCGTTAAGCACAGAGCAGAGACGGTTGATGGCATGATAGACCTGAAACAACGCCTCCTTATACAATGGGGAGAGGTCGTCTACGCCAACAGAGAGTTGCTTGAGCAATGCGCACAGATGGGCGGCAAACTCAGCAGACGACTCGCAACGAACCAACTGACAGAGAACGCCCAAACCATACTCTTCCAATTTGTTCAACGGATAGCGGAAGAGATGGGTGTCCACAATCTCCTTACGCACAGTGTCATTTTCTGTCAACAGATGAGTTGAGTAGGCGTGATCCAACCAAGCAATCAAATGCTCCATGAGTACATTGTCTTTCGTTTTGCTATAGCTGCCCACCAATTTGAAAATCAACTGCAAGAACGCATAGACTGGTGTCTGTGCCAACGGGAAGCCCATGGTAATGTTGATCGTGTTAGCCTCAACGCCACCATCTTTCTTCTCTTTGAAGAAATCGGCAGGGAAATTTCTGAGGGCGGAGGCCAAGAGTTTCTCTTTGCCGAAGACGATTGCAGAGTCTGGTTTGGCGAACGACTCCTCTTTCAAATCCTCCAACCATTTAGGGATATAGGCAGTCTGCAACATATCGCTCGGAGCTTCAACGATAGTGACGTTGCTCAACTGACAGAGGTTGTTTTCCATCGGCAAAGCGTTAGGAAAATCCTCAATATCTTTTCTCAAGAAACGACCAGCTTCTTGGGCTTTGCAATCCATGAAATATCTGTCGCAATCCCAGTAGAAACGGGCTTTATGCTTCAACGCGTGCAACAACTTGTGCTCGCACTCCTTCAAGACGTTGAAGCCAACAAAGACATACAACTTATCGGAGAAGAGGAGGTCGATGGCATCTTGGTCGGAAGCAAGTTTCTCAACAGCATCGCGCGCCACCATACCGGGATAGGCAAGACCTTTGTTACGCAACTGAGCACGGAAGTGAGCGTAGACAGCATAGAGGATGTCCCACACCTTGAAGTAACGCTGCTTCAACTCGGAAGCACCGTCGAGATTCATGCCAAAGAATTTATGGATGACCTCTTTCTGGGAATCATCCAAGAAGGAGAAGTCGGACTCCAATGCCGCCAAGTCGGTGATATTGGAAAAGAGCTCCTTAGCATTGACACAAGAGGTGTCGACGTCGTCGAAATCGTGGAGAAGAATCTCACCGAAGAAATAGAACTCGTCGAAGCTCTCGTTGTAGTCTTCGCCATATCTCTCTTTGTAGACAGTGCAGAACGACTGATAGAGGTAGAAGATTAACTCGATGGGGTCGGCAACAATCAAGTTGCTTGCTGTGGCAAACAACTCGTTGATGTCGGAGTATTTAGGTTCCCAGAACGGTTTGTTGCCCGCCTTGCTCATCAGATAGTTGTTCATAAACAAGCGAGCGCGTTTGTTTGGGAAGACGATATTGACGTATTCCAGATGACCTTTGCAGTGATTCAAGAGGTCGTCGGTCACTTTTTCAAGAAATGGTGTTTTCATTATTGTGTGGGGATTAAAGAGTTACTTCATCAATTTTGTCCAAGTTGACATACCAGATATATCCTTTGACGTTCGGACAATCCATCTCTTGCAAGAACTTCATATAGTCTTGCACCTGATTGGCGTACTTGGCATGAGGTTCACCGAATTTGTAGTCGACGACAATGGTCTCGGTATCGGAACACATCACACGGTCGGGGCGATGGTTAGAGAACTGCTCGTGATCGCGAATGAGGATGTCGCACTCGTTGTAGACGCGACGCCAACTACCATCGAACCAGTGGCTTACTTTCTCGTTGGAGATTTTTTGCATCACTTCGTCAATCTTCTTCTGCTCATCGGCAGCCGCCAACTGACCTTTGACCACCAACGTCTTGACGGCACGTGGCACATCGTTGATAGCGACAATCTGCTCAAAGATAGCGTGATTCAAGATACCGTCCAAGATAGCCTCTTGGTTTTGTTCGGAAACCGTCACGCCTTGTTCTTCTTGATTCTCATAGAAGCTGACGGCACGTTTTGAGAGAACGAAACTTGCGGCAGAAGGCAAGTCGTAGAGTTGGAAGTCCATCGGCATCTTGGTCTCAATGGTGGTATCAAATGGCGAAGGGACTTTCTCCTTTTCGTATTCTTTGAATGGAGCCAAAGCCTCACCCAAGGCAAACAACTCGTAGTCCTCTGCCTCCTCCTGATGAAAAAAGGTTTCTTCAGGACTGGAGAGAATATTGTAGAGGATGTTTGAGAATCCGTTGTCATCAAGAGCAGTTTTTTTGCTGTCCTTTGGTTTTGAAATTTCGCAAAGCGCAATCAAGTTGGCCTCTGCGCGGGTAAACGCAACGTAACAGAGATTCAGGATATCCATATACCTCATCTCAACTTCGCGAAGATAATCCTCACGGAAGAACGAATCCTTCAACCCTTTCTCAGAAAATTTGATTGGGAAAAGTGGCAGGCGGTCAAACGGCTCGGAAAAATCGTCTCTCTTTTTGCACCAAAGATCGGTCACCTTGTTTCCTCTCGGTTTGAAAGGTTCCTCTACAAACGGCAAGATGACGGAGTGGAACTCCAATCCTTTGGAGCCGTGGATGGTCATCACTCTGATGCCTTTGTCGACGGCCGACGAGTCGAGTTCTTTTTTGCTCAAAGTGTTGTTCCAATAGTCGATAAACTCTGGAATGGTGCCGATATGGGTATCAACAAACTGTGATATAGCATTCAAGAATTTGTAGATATAGGCAGAATGGTTACGATATTTTGAGTTGTTCAACTCATAGATATCAATCAATTTGTACACCAATTCCTGCAAAGAAAGGGCGCGCAACTTCAACAATTCTTCACTATCTTGATGCAAAGCCTCAGGTAACACTTGGTCGCGCTGGTCTTGGTCCAACGGAATGGTACCCAAGCTTCCTGTCGACGCTTTCGAATCTTCGCCTTTCAAAGCAACATACGACATCAAGAGTTTACCTTTGAACAACGCGTTGGTTGGACGAGCCAGATAGTTGAGCGTATCCATGAGCAAGGTCAAAGCCAAGTCGTCGCTGAGTTTGAAAGCGCGGTCGGTCACCAGACTGAGATAGCCCCCAGCCTTCAACTCAGGATATTTCTCCTGAACCTCGGGAAGCAACATATACTCAGCGATGTCGGCCGCTTTCTTGTTGTAACGCAACAAGATACAAATATCCTTGGAACGGACGCCCGCCTTACGCAACTCTTCGAGTTTGCTGACAAGCAAAGGCAACTGCATGTCTTTGTCGGCAAAGCAGCACTCTACCCTACCCGACTCTTTCTTATGTGGTTTCTGACGAAGACCGTCGTAGGCTTTGGCGATAGAGGTGTCTTCTTTGCGCTCGCCAGAGAGGTTGGAATACAGCTCTGCAAAGCGGTCGGAGACTTTCTCAAAGATATAGTTATTGCCCTCAACAACGTTTTCGTAGCTGCGCCAGTTGGTGCCGAGCGTCTGGAGCTGATCTTTGGTCAAACCCAGAATAGTTTGGATGTTGTTGAGGATATGCCAGTCGGAGTTGCGCCAGCGATAGATTGACTGTTTGACGTCGCCCACCATCATACCGAACTGACCGGCAGCGATGAGGTTTTTCACGAAAGTCTCGAAAATACGCCACTGCAACATAGAGGTGTCTTGTGCCTCGTCAATCAGCACATTGTCGATGGTGGCATCCATACGCTCAAAGATGAATGGGGCATCATCGTTTTGAATCATTGTGCTCAAGAGGAAGGCGGTGTCGGAGAGCATAAAGCGCTGATCCTCTTTGAGTGAGTCATGCATTGTAGCAGAGAGCGAAGAGAGCAACTCAAACTGTCCGAGATACTCTTTGACAGCAATGGCCGAGAGGAACTTCGTCTTATTCGCCTCGATATGTGTTCGAACCTCCTTGAGGATAGTGGTCAAGTGGGTGTCGTAGGTTTTAGTTTTAGCAGCCTTTTTGTAGACAGTTCCATCATTTGTTTGATTTATCAAAGTCTTAGAATAGATATCGTCAACTTCTCCTT
Organism: uncultured Porphyromonadaceae bacterium; assembly: GCA_937898265.1. Taxonomy (GTDB): domain Bacteria; phylum Bacteroidota; class Bacteroidia; order Bacteroidales; family Paludibacteraceae; genus HGM05398. The sequence continues at coordinate 1,260 of CALEJM010000052.1, read as the reverse complement.
TCAAACCAAAGGCCTTGATTTTTCTAAACAAACCCGTCACATTGGAATTTACACCATTATCCGTAATTTCTGCTTCAGTTGCCTTGTTGCCAAGTTTCACGATTTCAGTCTTGAAATCAGAAATTATCTTACGACATTCACTTCCCACCTGATTAAAGAGTGTTGGGTCGGCTTTGACGGCTTCTTCAACTTCACCGCTTGAGGCTTGGTAGGTCTCGTTGAACATCTTCTGTCCGAACTTTTCCAAGACGGTCTGAACGTTCCAACTTTTGCCGTCCTCCAAAGTTTCCTCCAAGAAATCAGTCAGTTGCTTACGCACTTTATTGTCGTCTTCGGCCAAAGAGATGTACTGCTTGACGGCGTCGGAGGTGGCAGACTCGGTATCAAGGTCGAGGTTCAGACGCGAACCGATGTGGAGTTCGTGGGCCAACTGACGCAAGATGTTTTGGAGAAAACTGTCGATAGTGACGATATGGACGTTGCCGAAGTCGTGAAGAATGTCGGTGACAACCTCGCCTGCAACGAGTTTCATTTCATCGTCGGTCCAATCTTGCAAACCCTCGATTCCATTGCGCAACGAACTCATCATGTTATCCTTAGCGTTGGTCTTAATCAACCACAGTTCTTTAAGGATACGACGTTTCATCTCGTCGGTGGCATCGTTGGTAAAGGTGACAGCCAACAAACGACGGTGGACATTTTTGCCTGGGGCGCTCATCTTGCCGTGGGCAAGAAACATGTTGGCAACACTCAACATTGCAATGGTATATGTCTTACCAGAGCCTGCTGAGGCACGATAAACCAAAAACTGATTCAGATTGATTGGTGTGCTCATGTTTTGATTTTTCTATAAGTAGTTAGTAGTTTTATTATCGGTTCAAATATACTACTTTTTTACCAAACAGGAAAATAAAAAGCATAAAAAAGCACCATCTTCTACAACGAAGATGATGCCTCTCATACTATATATTATATATACTTATTTGTGCTTGCAGTAGAGAATAAGGGTCTCTGGGTTGTCGGAATAGCGAGATTCCATGTTGAAGGTATCCAACCAAGCACCGTTGACGTTGACGCTGAGGCGGAAGCTTGAGCGGTTCATATAGTCGTTCATATTGCTCTTAATCCACACAAAGTTGGAGTATTTAGCCTCTTTGTAGTTACCAATGGTTGAGATGGTCAACACCTTGCCTGTTGGACCAACAATCTCCACTTTGGAACCTTGACGTTTTGATTGACAATGTTTCTCAAGCATTTTGT
>CALEJM010000051.1 GCA_937898265.1 uncultured Porphyromonadaceae bacterium | reverse complement strand
GAGCAGTTGGTAGCTCGTCGGGCTCATAACCCGGAGGTCGCAGGTTCGAGTCCTGTCTCCGCAACACAGAAAAGCCGTTCCAATCGCTGGAGCGGCTTTTGTTATATCTATAGTATGATGCCCGAAAAGGGGATATAAACGGGCTGAGAACTATTTTCGGAGGTTGAACGACCCAACGACAGGGTAGTGGTCGGAAAGCTCCGTGTGGAGCACTTTGTAGTGGGTTGGAACGAAGTGTTTGTCGATAAGTATGTGGTCGATGTTGACCAACATGGAATGGCGGTGGTAGGTGTGGCGGTAGCCCCAGCCTGCTTTGTTGCCGAGGTCTTGCAGTTTTTTTCCTTTGATATGACGGTAGGCGTACGATTGTGGTACGTCGTTGAAGTCGCCGCAGAGCACCACAGGATAGGGTGAGGCTTTGACTACGGCTGCCACGCTGTCGGCTTGTGGACAGCGGAGGCGGTATGCCATGTTCATCTTTTTCCAGAGTTGGATGGTGGAGTTCTTCAGCTCCTCGCTCTGATTGCCGATGGCGTCTTTGAATTCGGCGATCTCCCTTGGGGTGAATTTGAACGATTCAAGGTGGTTGTTGACCAGTCGGATGGTGTCGTTGCCTACGACCACGTCGCTAAAGATGGAGACGTTGTAGCGCGATTCGTAGTCGATGGCTTCCTTGTGAACAATCGGATATTTCGAGAAGACGGCGTTGCCCAACCAGAAGTTGCGCCCTTGTGTCTTATACCATATATGATGGTAGGGGTATTTCTCCTCGTAGTCTTGAATCAGTTTCTTGAGTTTGTGGGTGTCGCTGGTGGCGCCAAACTCTTGCAGGCAGACGATGTCGGCATCTTGCTCAAAGGCAAATTCGCGCACTTTGTTCATCTGTTGTCCGGAGCGGAGTCCGAAGGTGTTGAACGTCATGATGGTGACGTTGCTCTCGTTGGCTTTCTCCTTGCCGAAGTGGATGGCGAAGGTGTTGCGTACGTTGCCAAAGCAGAGGATGAGCGTGATGAGCGGAAGGAGTATGATGCGTTTGCGTCGGATGGCCCAATAGCAGAGAAACACTATGGTGCCGACAAGCCAGAAGGGGAAGAACAGTCCGAAATAGGGGAGCAGGCAGAGCTGTCCGGCGGGCACTACCGACGACAGGCAGCCTAACACCATGCAGATGGATAGCAGGGCGTTGAGGAGCACCAGTATGTTGTGCGTCAGGTAGTGGACTGTTGAGGCCGCTTTCTTGGCAAAGTTGTTCATGACTTTCTTTTGTTGGAATAGACGATGGCTTTTTCCTCGTCGGTCAGTGCTGTTGGACCCGAGCGGCGCAGTTTGGCGAGAATCTCGTCGATATCGTACGTCTCGGTGGTCACCTCCTCGGCTTCCTCTTCGGTGTTGATGGTGCTTTTGGCGTAATGGAATTGGGTCTGCTGCGGCTCTTCGTCTTTCTGCGCTTTCTTAGGGCGTGGTTTGCGCTCTTTGGTCAGCGGCTTGAGGAAGTCGAAGCCGTGTTTGAAGCAGAGGGCATAGAGCGCGCCGGTAAGCACGCCACCGAGGTGACAGAATTCGCCGCCGGGATTGCGGCTGAAATCGCCCAAGAGGTTGATGAGTATCATGCCGACCACGACGTAGATGATGGGCACGTCGCCAAGGAAGAGGAGGCGTATCCGATGCTGCGACTGAGCGATGGCAGCGGCAGTCATGATGGCGAAGACGGCTCCCGAGGCGCCGAGCATCTCCGAGTTGGGGAGCACTGTGGCGAAGTAGGGGAAGAAGTTGTAGGCCATGACGTAGAACGCCGCCCCGACGACTCCGCTGAGGAGGTAGAGGCATAGCAGTCGGCGGAAGGAGTAGGAGCGTAGGAGTATCTGTCCGAACCACAGCAGGCAGATCATGTTGACCGTGGGGTGGAGGAATCCGGCGTGCATCCACATATAGGTGAGGATGGTCCATGGGCGTTGTAGCAGTGTTGTCAGACTGGCAGGGACGGCTACGGCGTGTATCACCTCTGGTGCTGTGATGTTGAATAGCATCAACACGCCCATCACCAACTTCATGGCAAAGAAGACGAGGACGTTGGCAGCTACGAGTTGCCACAGTCCGTTGGTCTTCATCTGTTCCTTGAGTTGGTTCTTCAGAATCTCTTTGAAATCAAATTGCTGTTGCATGGTTTGCGTGTTGTGCTGAGGTTTGATTTGCGACTACAAAGGTACACTTTTCTTAGACAATAAAAGGCTGCAGAGCGTTGTTTCTGCAGCCTTTCTTATTGTTTGACGTCGGAGGAGTCCGGTGTCATCGTTGCCACTCAACCACCTTTCCCTCTTTGAGCGAGGCTTTTACGTCGATGAGACGTTGGTTGCTGCTGCCTTTGAAAAGGAGGTCGGTGTCGCGTAGTTCGAGTTGGAACGGACCGTCTACGAGCACGTCAACCAGCGGGAGCAGGGTGGAGCGGGTCAGTTGTTCGAAAAGGAAACCGGTGTAGCACCAGATGGTTTTGTCGGTTTCTTGTCGGATGCGCTTGGCGAGTTCCACGAAGGCCTCTTCTTGATAGAAGGGGTCGCCACCGGTGAAGGTGATGTGTGCAAACGGGTCGGTTTTGATGATATCCATCACTTCATCGACGGTGTAGTCGCGTCCGGCGTTGAAGTCCCACGACTGGGGGTTGTGGCAACCCACGCAGGCGTGTTTGCATCCGGCTGCGTAGATGGAGGTGCGGAAGCCGGGACCGTCAACGGTGGTGTCGTGCAGGATGTCGATGATGCGGATGGTCATCTTGGGTTTTGTGTGATTGTTCGGTGTGGATAACGCGGTCGTTGAGTTCGGCGAGTTTGGCGCGGTTCCAGCGGTCGGTGGTGCCGACGAGGTAGCCGGTGATGCGTTGGAGTCGGTCGATGTTCTTGCTGCCGCATTTTGGGCATTCGTCGATGGCGTGCGCGCTTTCGTAGCCGCAGTCCATGCAGCGGTTGCGGGTGTGGTTTACGCTGCCGTAGCCCATGTTGTATTTATCCATCATGTCAACCACGTTCATGATTGCCTCTGGGTTGTGTGTTGCGTCGCCGTCAATCTCCACGTAGAAGATGTGGCCGCCGCGTGTGAGGTCGTGGTATGGTGCCTCTACTTGTGCTTTGTGGAGTGCAGAGCAGCGGTAGTAGACAGGCACGTGGTTGGAGTTG
>CALEJM010000050.1 GCA_937898265.1 uncultured Porphyromonadaceae bacterium | reverse complement strand
CTACAGGTGCCGACGCTTATCTGACGGGAGACGTCTCTTATCATCGCTTTTTTGAGCATGACAATCAAATGCTGATTGTTGACTTAGGACATGCAGAGACGGAATTGCCAACAAAAGAGCTGTTTTGTCGTGAATTGAACAAACGAATCAACGAGTTGAGGGTTGTTGCTTCGCTCCGCGAAACCCCTCAAATGCAATATGAATAATAATTTAATAATAATATAAATATGGATCAAAAAGAAATCCCAGTAGAAGACCGTTTGAAGGCGCTTTACGAACTTCAAACCGTTCTCACCGAAATTGACAGAATCTGCATTCTTCGTGGCGAACTTCCTTATGAAGTTCAAGACCTTGAGGACGAATTGCAGGGTCTTCAAACTCGCGTTGCCAACTCTGTAGAGAGACTGAAAGAGTGTGAGGCAAATATCGCTGCCAACAAAAACGCTATCAGCGAGGCAAAGATCAAGATTGCCAACACGACAGAGCAACAAAACAACGTTAGAAACAGTCGTGAATACGATGCTTTGAGCAAAGAGATTTATTATCAAGAGCTTCAGATTCAACTCTACGAAAAGAAAATTAGAGAGAATGAAAGCAACTGCATGCATCTTCGCGAAGAGATCGAGAAAGCTGATGAGCGTATCAATGAGCGTCAACTCGATTTGGAGCACAAAAAATCAGAGCTTGAAGAAATCGTAACCGAAAACAAGCAAGAAGAAGAGAGACTGAGAGCTCAAGCTAAAGAACTCGAATCTCGTATCGGCCAAGACGACCGCTATCTCATTGCGTTCAAGAGAATTCGCAAGAATGCAAGAAATGGTCTTGGTATCGTTCAAGTAGAGCGTAAAGCTTGTGGTGGCTGTTTCAATAAGATTCCACCTCAAAGAGAAATGGATATCAAACTTCACAAAAAAGTAATCGTATGTGAGTATTGCGGTCGTATTCTCATCGACAGTGATCTTGCTGCTATGACAACAAATAAAGAGTAGTAGTATAAGCTACCAATCCTTTACATTTAAAGTTGAGGTAGTTCTTCCAATAGTTAGATGTTGAATTAAACGTTAGCTATTGAATTCATGATAACAGTGAGCTCGGTCTTGTACTGGGCTCGCTTTTTTTGTATATAAACGTGGCGAGAGTAGCGTATTTGTGGGTAATGATAAAGAATAAAGCAAAATATCAAAATCTCACAGAGTTTGTTATTGGAAAAATTTTGAGATTTATAGCAGAAATCAGGAGAAATAGATGAATATATAGTGTGATTTTGTTGATATTATACGAATAATTTGATTATTGACGAATTTTTGTTGTATTATTATTTTTACTGAAATAGAGTAGAGTGATAACGAGTAGGGTTGGGGAGATAAAAATAGGGTAGAAGAATGGAATTTGTGGCTATTTTACAAATACCCACACAAAAATTGACGTCCGTAGGTTTACAAATATAAATTATATTACAATACAAAATACCCGAACGACTTGTTGTTTTGTAAATTTCTATGCGGGTTTACAAATCTACAGACTTGAATATGCACGAATATTAACAGATGTTTGCAGTCTAATTCCGGTTGTTTTCCACATCTGATAATTAAACACTTACGAGGTCCAATTTCTTAACATCGGTATTTTGTAGAAACATAAAATGCTTACAATCAGTTTGGTATTGTTTGATATTTATAATTCTACGTTAAATAGGTAGCTTAATGTTGTCGTAATTTGTCATATCTAAAATTTGTTGTTGTATAGTATGCAGTATACCAACACATAACAAGGAATATCTATATTGATTTTACAACAAATTCTGCCCATATATTCCCCTGGAGTTACCGGTGGTGTGGAAATCGATAATTCTGGTTTTGTATGATTACAAACGTAACTCTCGCAGTCTGTACGATTTGTTTACAAATGTATTTTTACGTTTGAAAATAATTTAGTACATTTGTACTCGTATTTAGAATTGTAAATGTAAGCATATGGACAACTCAATTTCAGATAGAATTTTCCAGTTGATTGATACTTTAGGTGTTTCTGTTGCTAATTTTTCGGACGAAACTACTATTGATCGTGCTTCGCTGTCTCATATCAAAAACGGACGAAGTAAACCAACTTTGGAAATGCTCAAAAAAATCGTTTGCAGCTATCCCAGGGTTAGCTTAGATTGGCTTATTCTTGGTGGAGGAACGATGTTGAAGCAATCAGACGATTCTCATGAGCCTGATTTATTTACTCAATTTACTACAAGTGTCTCTAATACAGTTGTTAAACCTACTCAAACGTCCCAAACAACTGTGCAGACAAAAACAGATAACGAGATTTTACCCTCTATTCCGAGTGAAAATGGAGCTCTGTTGTCGAATAAAAGTGCTTCTCAGGTTAAGCAAATCAGTAAAATTGTAGTTTTCTACTCCGACAATACTTTCAAAGAATTGTCGGGTGATATACTATATTAAATATAATTGCAAATTTCCCTTGTTATTTCGTCTTTTTTTCTTATCTTTATACCCTATAATAAAAGCGCTAAACAAAGCATTATATGGCTGACAAAGAAAGACTTATAAAAATCAACATTGAAGATGAGATGCGCAGTGCGTACATCGATTATTCAATGTCTGTCATTGTGTCTCGTGCTCTTCCTGATGTAAGGGATGGATTTAAACCGGTCCATCGTCGTGTTCTATTTGGAATGAGCGAGTTAGGAAACACATCTGACAAACCTTACAAGAAATCTGCACGTATTGTAGGTGAGGTTATGGGTAAGTATCACCCTCATGGCGACAGTTCCATCTACTACACTCTCGTTAGAATGGCACAAGATTTTTCCTTGCGCTATCCTTTGGTTGACGGACAAGGTAACTTTGGCTCTGTCGACGGCGACTCTCCTGCTGCAATGCGTTATACAGAGGCTCGATTGACAAAGATTGCGGAAGATGTTCTCCGAGATTTGGATAAAGAGACCGTTGATATGGTTTCCAATTTCGACGAATCACTGCAAGAACCAACTGTTTTGCCTACCAGAATACCGAATTTGCTTGTAAACGGCTCTCAAGGTATCGCAGTCGGCATGGCAACCAATATGGCTCCTCACAACCTTAGAGAGGTTATTGATGGCACAATTGCCTATATAGATAATAACGATATCACCATTCCAGAGCTTATGCAGTACGTTCAAGCTCCAGACTTCCCTACTGGTGGCTATATCTACGGCTATAAAGGCGTCAAAGAAGCCTTTGAAACTGGTAGAGGACGTATTGTGATGCGAGCAAAGGTTGAGATTGAAGAGAATCATGGTCATGAACAAATCATTGCCACAGAGATACCTTATATGGTCAATAAGGCTGATTTGGTTAAGAAGATCAGTGATTTGTCTTCAAGCAAGGTTATTGAGGGTATCAACTTCGTGAATGACGAGAGTGATAGAAGCGGTTGGAGAATTGTTGTTGACGTTAAGAAGGACGCCAACGCCAATGTTATTCTCAATAAACTGTATCAGTATACCGACTTCCAGTCTTCCTTCAATGTCAACAATATCGCCCTGGTTAATGGTCGACCAATGACGCTCAACCTCAAGCAGTTGATACAATACTTCGTTGACCACAGACATGAAGTAATCACCAGAAGAACAAAATACGAACTTCGTAAGGCTGAGGAAAGAGCTCACATCTTACAAGGTTTGATTATTGCTGTTGACAATATTGACGAAGTCATCCAACTCATCAGAAGTTCCAAAACAGCAGAGGAATCTCGCCAGAAACTCATCGCTCGTTTTGAGTTCTCACAAGAACAAGCCCACGCCATCGTTGAAATGCGTTTGCGTCAGTTGACAGGCTTGGCAATTGAGGATCTTAAGAAAGAATACGAAGAGATTGAGCGTAAGATTGAAGACTTGAAAGACATCCTGGCACGCTTTGAGCGTAGAATGCAGGTTATCAAGGAGGAATTGCTTGAAATCAGACAGAAATATGGCGATGACCGCAGATCTGAAATCGTTTATTCTGCCGATGAGTTCAATCCTGAAGATTTCTATGCAAACGAGGACGTTGTTATCACAATCTCTCACTTCGGATATATCAAACGCATGCCTTTGAGTGAGTTCAAGGCTCAGAATCGTGGTGGTATGGGTTCAAGAGGAAGCACCTCAAGAGACGAGGACTTTATTGAACACATCTATCAAGCCAAGATGCACAACTATATGCTCTTCTTCACTCAGAACGGTAAGTGCTACTGGTTGAAGGTTTATGAGATTGCCGAAGGTGGTAAGAACAACAAGGGCCGTGCTATCCAGAATATGCTCAACATCACAGAAGACGATAAGGTTACAGCATTCCTCAAGATCGAGTCGTT
>CALEJM010000049.1 GCA_937898265.1 uncultured Porphyromonadaceae bacterium | reverse complement strand
CCTATTTGTTACTTCTGTTGTAACGAACACATACATAGAAGTTTAGTGCTCGTTGTTCTAAACTGAAATACGTAAATCCGAAATTTTGGAAACTGACTTCAAAAAAGGTAAATAAAGTAGGGCAGAGTGGTAAGAAATCAGTGAAAAATTCGTAACTTTGCAGAGCATAAAAAGCACTATAAAAATGCGCAATCTATTAGATCCAACCGACCTCTCCGTAGCCGAAATTGACGAGATTATCAACCTCGCCCTTGATATTATCGGCAACCGTGAGAAATATAGCGAAGTGTGCAAAGGCAAGAAACTTGCCACATTGTTCTACGAACCAAGCACGCGCACTCGTCTTAGCTTCACCGCTGCCATGATGGAACTCGGCGGCAATGTTTTGGGTTTTTCCGATGCCAACAGCAGCTCAGTTTCTAAAGGTGAGACCGTTGCCGACACCGTAAGAGTCATCAGTCAGTTTGCAGACATTATTGCCATGCGTCACCCTAAAGAGGGTGCTCCACTCGTGGCAACACAATATGCCACCATTCCTGTTATCAATGCCGGCGACGGTGGTCACAGTCACCCAACACAGACCATGCCCGACCTCTTGACTATCAAACGTGAGAAAGGTCGTTTCGACAATCTTACCGTGGGTCTGTGCGGCGACTTGAAATATGGTCGAACCGTTCACTCGCTGATTAAAGCTCTTGGTCGTTACAAAGGGGTGAAGTTTGTGTTGATTGCTCCTGACGAACTCCGTCTGCCTGATTACATCAAGACCAACGTGTGCGACAAGAATGGTCTTGCCTACGAAGAAGTCTCTACTATTGAGGAGGCAATGCCACAGCTCGACGTGCTCTACATGACTCGCGTTCAGAAAGAACGTTTCGACGATTTGGAACAATATGAACGTCTGAAAGACAGCTTCATCCTCGACGAAGCCAAGATGGCTCTCGGCAAACCTGACATGATCGTTCTTCACCCACTGCCACGTGTCAACGAGATTACCTACGGTGTGGATAAAGACCCTCGTGCTGCTTATTTCCGTCAGGTAGAAAACGGCAAGTTCGTTCGCATGGCTTTGATTTACACCTTGCTCAAATGGAAAGAGGAGGGTAGAGAGGCTGCCGAAGGTCACAAACTTGAATTGGTGGAAGGCCCTGCATGTCGTCATGCTCGTTGCATCACCTCTGAAGAACCAGTGGAACATCTCTACTATCGTGAGCCAGACGGCAGCTGCCGTTGTATCTACTGCGAGACACCACTCGGCGAGGAATAATTTAGAAACAAAAAAACAATAGATATAAATGAACTATGACAAAATCCTTGTGCTGGACTTCGGTAGCCAGTACAATCAGTTGATAGCTCGACGTATTCGTGAAATGGGCGTATTTAGCGAACTTCGCCCTCACACACTTACAGCAAAGGAAATCAGCGCAATCCCTGGTGTAAAAGGTATTGTGTTCAGTGGTGGTCCTAAAAGCATCTATGCTGACGACGCCTTCCACTGCGATCCTGAAATCTTCAACCTTGGTCTTCCAATCTTTGGTATCTGTTACGGCATGCAGTTGACATGCAACCACTTCGGCGGTAAAATTGTTCGTGGCACCACCAAGGAATATGGCAAGATGGCAATCAACGTCAACGACGATTGCCTCCTCTTCAAAGGATTACCTAAAGAACAGGACGTCTGGATGTCACATGGCGACAGCGTTGGACAACTCCCAGAGAACTTTGTGCTTGCTGCTCAGAGTGCCAACCAACTTCCTGCTGCTGTCTACAACAAAGAGAAACAAATCTACCTGGTGCAATTCCACCCAGAAGTGCGTCACAGCGTATATGGCAACGACATCATTGCCAACTTCGTGTTTGAAATCTGTAAGGCAGAGAAAAACTGGACAATGGAGTCGTATATCGACATGCAGGTCGAGAAAATCCGTGCTCAAGTTGGCGACAAACGTGTGCTCTGCGGCTTGAGTGGTGGCGTTGACTCTACCGTTGTGGCAGTGTTGATTCACAAAGCCATCGGCAAGCAACTGACCTGTATGTTCATCGACCACGGCATGCTCCGTAAGAACGAAGGCGATCAGGTGATGAAAACCTGTGCCGACCTCTTCGGTATCAACGTGGTTCGTATCGATGCCAAAGAACGTTTCTTGAGCCAACTCGCTGGTGTTACAGAACCAGAGAAGAAACGTAAGATCATTGGCAACGAGTTCGTTTATTGTTTCGACGAGGAGTCAAAGAAACTCGGCGATTTTGACTTCTTGGCACAAGGTACACTCTACACCGATGTCATTGAGAGTGGCACCAAGACTGCTCAGACAATCAAGAGTCACCACAACGTAGGTGGTCTCCCTAAAGATATGAAGTTCAAACTCGTTGAACCTCTCAACGTGTTGTTCAAGGACGAAGCCCGCGCCTTAGGTGAAGCACTCGGTATTCCAAAAGAAATCGTTTGGCGTCAACCATTCCCAGGACCAGGTCTTGCCATCCGTATCATCGGCGACATCACCGAGCCAAAACTCCATATCGTTCGTGAGAGTGATGCCATCCTTCGCGAAGAGATTGCCAAGGCTGGTCTTGACCGCGAAATATGGCAATACTTCACCGTACTCACCAACATCCAAAGTGTTGGTGTGATGGGCGATGAGAGAACCTACGACTATGCACTCGGTATCCGTGCCGTAACATCTATCGATGGCATGACAGCCGACTGGGCTCGTGTTCCTTACGAAGTGCTTGATACTATCAGCCGTCGTATCGTAAACGAGGTGAAAGGCGTAAACCGTATCATCTACGACATCACCTCAAAACCACCAGCAACTATCGAGTGGGAATAATTTGATAATCAGAAACGTAATAATTGAATATATAACTCTAAGATAAAAATGGAAAGACTTGTAATCGTTGGCGTTCAATGGGGCGACGAGGGTAAGGGTAAAATGACAGACTTCCTTGCACAGCGTGCCGATGTTGTTGTTCGTTACCAAGGTGGTAACAATGCAGGACACACCATCACCTTCGGCGGTCAGAAATATGCCCTTCAATCAATTCCTTCGGGCATCTTCACCCCAAGAATCAAGAACTTCATGGCCAATGGTATGGTTATCAATCCTAAAGCAGCCATTGAAGAGCTGGAGAAACTGAACAGTCGCGGTATCACCGACTATCAGTTGCACATCTCAAACCGTGCTACCGTCATCATGCCATATCACATGGAACTCGACGGAGCTTACGAAGCACTCAAAGGTGGCAAGCAGATTGGCACAACAAAGAAAGGCATTGGTCCTGCTTATGCCGACAAATATAGCCGTGTAGGTATCCGCATGGGTGACCTCCTTGACAAAGAATACTTTGCAGAACGTCTCCACGATGCCTTGTTGCAAAAGAACCTCGAACTCAAGAGTCTCGGAAAACCAGAGATGGACTTCGACTCATTGTATAACGAGTATTTGG
>CALEJM010000048.1 GCA_937898265.1 uncultured Porphyromonadaceae bacterium | reverse complement strand
TGCAGCTGCCCAGGCAGAGGGTCAGATCACAGAGCCTGCAGAAGATGAAAAACTGGAAGCAGAACGTTCCATTGCATTAAAAACCCAGCGCGACCAGATGGCAAAAGACGCAGCCGCAAAAACTGTTGAAAGACACACTGCGCGAGTTGCCTGAGCAGAACGTTCGCTTCGAAATCAACGAAGAGAACCTCGCAGTAGTTATGAGAACAAACAATGGTAAATACGACTTCATCGGTTTTAAGGGCGGCGAATTTCCTGCTTCTCCAAAGGTAGAAGGCGACTCCGACAAATTCACCACCACAGCCGACGTTTTCTATAACGGCATCGTCCGCACTATCTTTGCCACCGCAACCGAAGACCTCCGCCCAACTATGACGGGTATCTTCCTTGACCTGAGCACCGAGGGCTTGACCTTTGTGGCTACCGACGCCCACAAGATGTCACGCATCATCAACTCTTCTGTCAAAGGAGAGAAAGAAGCATCTGTTATCCTTCCAAAGAAAGCTGCCAACGCTTTGAAGAACATCATTGCTAAGTCAAAAGAGGAGATTACTGTTGAGTTCGACGGCAAGAATATCTTTGTCAACACACCAGACTACGCTTTGATTTCACGCAAGATTGAGGGTCGTTATCCTAACTACAAGAGCGTCATCCCAGCCAACAACCCATTTGACGTTACTGTCGACCGCATGGCATTCATCGCAGCAGTAAAACGTGTGGCTGTCTACACCACCCAAAGCACTGGTTTGATGCGCCTCGATATCACCAACGACAACCTCCGTCTGACAGCCCAAGACATCGACTTCTCAACCTCAGCTTTGGAGCAAGTGCCATGTAAATACGAGGGCAACCCACTCAGCATCGGCTTCAAGGCTCAGTTGCTCACAGAAATCCTTGCCTGCATCACCAGCGAAAACATTATCCTTCGCTTGGCCGACCAGACAAGAGCCGGTATCATCCTTCCTGCAGAGAACCTCGAGAACGAGGATTTGCTCATGCTGTTGATGCCAATGATGTTGCCAGAATAAGTCATGAATATCGCTCAGCGTCTTGCCAACACGTTGAACGGGTTCTACCCCAAATCGGAAGCTCAAGCCATAGCCTATGCTATGGTTGAGCATCTGACGGGTTGGGACCGGACCTATCTGATGACCCACCCGGAGGCTGAACCCACCGAGACTCAGACTACTCAACTCAATGTGGCAATAGAACGACTGCAGCGATTCGAACCTATACAATATATAATAGGGACCACCACATTCTGTGGGTTGACCTTCCACACCGATCACCGCGCCCTCATCCCTCGTCCAGAGACAGAGGAGTTGGTAGCGTGGTGTATGGAGTCGCCCGCGCAGCGGATTCTCGACATCGGAACGGGAACGGGATGCATTGCCATCTCACTGGCACACCAACTCCCGAACGCAGAGGTCACCGCCTTCGACCTCATGACCGATGCACTGAGTCTTGCCAAAGAGAATGCTCTATTAAATAATGTATCTGTTGATTTTGTTGAGCAGGACATCCTCCACCCAACTTGGACGCCTTGTCAACCGTTCGACCTCATTGTCAGCAATCCGCCCTACATCGCCGAAAGCGAGCAAAGCGAGATGGACCACAACGTCTTGGACCACGAGCCACACACTGCACTCTTCGTGCCAGACAACGACCCATTGGTTTTCTATCGCGCCATTGCCAACTACGCACAGCAGCACCTTGTTAGCGGCGGACGCCTTTTGGTTGAAATCAATCAGCGGTTGAGCAACGAGACCGCCAAACTGTTGGAGGCACACGGATTCCAAGACGTGACGATTCGAAACGACATCAACGATAATCCCCGAATGATTCGCGCCGTCAAACGATAACACAGCGTACACAAAATAAAAAGGGTTGATTTCAAATGAAATCAACCCTTTTGTTTATCTGATTAGGTGCTGTTAATAACCGAGTATCTTCAGCATACTACGGAAACTCTGTTCCTTTGCGAAGAGTTTAGTGGTGTATTCGCCGTCTTTGTCGCGATCAATCACCACCATCTTAGGTCCTGGAATCAAGCAGTGCTGAATACCACCGAAACCACTCAGTTCCTCTTGGTAGGCACCCATGTGGAAGAATCCGACATACTGCTCGTCTTCACGTTGCGACATCTTAGGCATGAACACCGCATTGGAATGAGCCTCAGCGTTGTAGAAGTCCTCACTATCACAAGTCAGACCACCCATGTGAACACGCTCGTATTCTTTGTCCCAGTTGTTGATGGCCAACAAGACGTAACGTTGGTTGATGGCCCAAGTGTCAGGCAGTGTAGTCATGAACGAGGAGTCGATCATGTTCCAACTCTCACGGTCGTTCTGCTGCTTCTGGTTGATAACAGAATAAAGCATCGCACCACTCTCGCCTACGGTGTACGAGCCGAATTCTGTAAAGATATTTGGTTCTGGAACACCCGCATTCTGACAAATCTGCTGAATCTGAGCCACGATTTCCTCAATCATATATTCGTAGTCGTACTCAAAATCCAAGTGTGCCTGAATAGGAAGACCGCCACCAATGTTGAGACAATCCAACTCCGGACAGAGTTTCTTCAACTCACAATAGAGGTTGACTGCCTTGCTCAATTCGTTCCAATAGTAAGCCGTGTCGCGGATGCCTGTATTGATGAAGAAGTGCAACATCTTCAGCTCTACGTTCTTATTGTTGGCGATGCGCTCTTTGCAATAAGGAAGGATATCGTTGTAGCGGATACCAAGGCGTGAGGTATAAAAATCGAACTTAGGTTCTTCCTCGGCAGCCAGACGGATTCCGACTTTCACAGGACCTTTTTCTGGAACTTTGAAGAGATCCAACTCGAATTTATTGTCAAGAATAGGAATTACGTTGGTAAATCCTATCTCCATCAAATGCTCAATATTCTCAACATACTGAGGACGTTTGAAACCGTTACATATCACATAGGTATCCGGTTTCAAGTTACCTGATTCATAGAGCGACTCAAGGATATTGATATCGAAAGCCGATGATGTTTCTACGTTAACACCGTTCTTCAACACTTCTTCCATCACGAATGAGAAGTGCGAACTCTTGGTGCAGTAGCAGTAGTTGTAGGTGCCCTGATAGTCCACCTTAGCCATTGCCACATTGAACATACGGCGCGCCTTTTGGATGTTCTCGCCAATCTTTGGGAGATAGCTCAAACGCAGCGGAGTGCCGTATTGTTTGATAATATCCATCAAAGGAATACCGAACCAATAGAGCTCGCCGTCTTCAACGGTGAACTCGTCGTTAGGCACTTCAAATGCCTGTTGAATCAAGTCGATGTATTTATTTTTCATAAATCCAAAAACCTAAGTCTGTTATGAGTACAACAAAAAAGTTTTTCAAAGTAAGTTGATTAGTTTGCCTAATTTTTGAGAATCTAAATTCGTCGGATAGGAAAATTTTTATTCATCCGTCTCACTCGGATTTCACAAAAGAACGGCAAACAAATCCGCTTGCAAAGATAATTACTTTTATAATACAAACAAAGCCGTACGACAAAAATCGTACGGCTTTGGCGTAATTATTATTAACTGTCTATTTATTCAGCAGTTATATTACTGTTTGAGACTTGCGCGAGGTTGCTTACTTGCTCATCTCCAACATACGGAGAATTGGGCGAACGGCTTTCTCGCGGATAGCTTCGTCAACGTGAATCTCTGGAGTCTCGTTTTTCAAGCAGTCGTAGATTTTCTGCATTGTATTGAGACGCATGAATTTACATTCGTTGCAACCACAAGTGCTGTCAACTGGAGGCACAGGGATGAAGCGTTTGTTAGGACTGCGTTTCTGCATCTCGTGGAGGATGCCGCTTTCGGTAGCCACCAAGAACTCCTGCTCGTCGCTTTCGGTAGCATAGTTGAGCAGAGCCTGTGTTGAACCAACGAGATCGGCGAGAATCAACACAGTGTTCTTACACTCTGGGTGAGCCAACACCTTAGCATTTGGGTGTTCTTTCTTGAGTTGAACGAGATGCTCAACGGAGAACTGCTCGTGAACGTGGCAAGCGCCGTCCCAGAGGAGCATGTTGCGACCAGTGATTGAGTTGATGTAACCACCAAGGTTGCGGTCCGGACCAAAAATCAACTTGGCATCTTGTGGGAATTGCTCCACAATCTTGCGAGCGTTGGTAGAGGTAACTACTACGTCGGTCACCGCCTTTACGGCTGCTGTGGTGTTGACGTATGAGATGACGGTGTGGTCAGGATGTGCTTTAACAAACTCCTCGAACTTGTCGGCAGGACAGCTGTCGGCCAACGAGCAGCCAGCGTTCATATCAGGCACAAGCACTTTTTTGTCGGGGCAAAGGATCTTAGCGGTCTCACCCATGAAGTGAACGCCACACATGACAATGATGTCAGCATCAGTTTTAGCGGCTTGTTGAGCCAAAGCGAGGCTGTCGCCAACAAAATCTGCAATATCCTGAATATCACCAGTCTGATAATAGTGACCCATGATAATTGCATTCTTTTCCTTACGGAGTCTATTGATTTCTCTTACGAGTTCTGCGTGTTCCATAATGTACAATATTTTTCGGCTGCAAAGTTAACGTATCTTTTTCAAAGGTAAGATAAAATGGAGCAGAATTATTCATCCATTACAACAAGGGCCGCAAACATTGTTGCAGCCCACTGTTTTATAATGGATGAACACAAATTCCATTAATAATAACTGCCTCCAACAAAGACGACGGTATCTGTTGCTGAGTTGAGGTCAATCATCAACTCGATACCAGCTACTCTTGGGAGCAGAAAACGGTAGGTTCCCGGTTCGACGTCTGTGAGGTGAACCTCCACATCAACAGGGCAGATGCAGTTGACCAATGGACCAGAAGTCTCGTGCTCTGTAAGTTTGATAGTCCGACCAGAGATGTTGACGTTCGCCTTCAAGCCTCTGCCGCAGTTGCGTGTAGTGCGATGAACCACTTTATAGTTATTCTCGCCCTCCCACTCTACCATAAGATAGCAATGGTTTGGATTTTGGGCTACAAGCGAGTCGGCACGAGCGCCCATCTGTTGAACATAGCTACCAGATTTGCAACCAGATACAGACACGGTGCTGCCAATTCCGTTCAGACCGTCACAGCAGATAAAGAGTGCGGCAACGGCCACCAAAGCCAAGGCAAAAATCACATGTTTTGTTTTCATATCAATATAGTATTAGTTAGTCTTCTAACGCAGCTTCTACATTATAGAACACTGTGATGTGGATGCCAGCAACACCGACACCTGCCTCACGGAACCAATAGTGAATAACATAGGTTTTGAAATCCTCGGGGGTAATGTGAGCGTAGAAAGGGGTCACATCTTCGGTGATTACGTCGCTGAACATTTGAAAGGCTTGACCATTGCCAGGAACACACTGCGAGAGGCAGAGTTCGTCCATAGTGCCATCTACAGTTTCGCGATTGACGTCAACCCAGATTTCGAAATCGCCTTCTGAGGCTTTAATGATACGACCGTCAAAGGTCATCTGGTCGGTCATCTCGTTGATTTCAGTAATGGTAACGGAGACACTGTCGCCATCGTTGAGGGTCACCACGTTGCCCGACTCGTCCTCATATTCAATATAGAACTCGGCGAGATCTGGTGCTGGTGGTGGTACAGGTGGTGTTCCTGGTTCACAGGCAGCGAAGCAAAGCACGGCAAGTCCAAGAAGGACAAAAGAGAAAACTTTTTTCATAATGTTTTATGTTTTATTCTGTTTCTTCCAAATCGCTGGCGTCGTAGTTGACGAGGAAGCGGATTTCGAGGTTAGAGTTTTGTGCTTGAAAGCGATATTCAATCGTATAGATTTCTGCCTCAGCAGGAGTCAAATGGGAATAGAATGGCGTTGAACTCAGGCTGATTTTATCAGTGAAAGTCTGCGTCATCTCGCCATTGCCAGGTTCACATTGTGAGAGACAGAGTTCGTCGGTAGTGCCATCCAAAACGGTGCGGGTAACGATGACATCCAACATAAAATCTTCTTCGCTGACCTTTACGATGGCACCCTCAAAAGAGAGTTGACCTGTTAATTCGTTGATTTCGTCAACTGTAACCACAACCGTTGGCTCGCCAAAGTAAACTTGTTTGGTTTCGCCGTCGGCATCTTTATATTCAATATAATATTCTGGATCATAATCATCTGGACCAGGAGGAGGTAACACAGGTTCATTATGATTACAAGCGGCGAAAAGCGCCATCGCTGCCACGGCAGCCATCATTGAAAAGATTTTTTTCATAGCTTTTGGATTTATTTTCTATTATAGAGACACAAAAAGAGGGTCATTTGTTGCAGCGAAAGGCAACTTTTTTTTCAAAAAAAATAGAGGTCGCAGTTTCAAGACCGCGACCTCTATATATTATATATATTGTATGGCGAGATTATAATCCAGCCAATGCAGTAGCGTCATACTCAACGTGGAGCATGATGCCCTTCTCTTTACCTTCTACGTGGAAGAAATAGTTCACTTTGTAAACCACAGCGTTGGCAGGAGTCATGTGAGCATAGAACTCAGTCTCTGTCTTGCTGATTTCGTCGGTGAAGGTTTGGGTAGCTTGGCCGTTGCCAGGAACGCATTGTGAGAGGCAGAGCTCGTCCATAGCGCCGTCAACGAGGATACGCTCAACATCAACATTCAAGGTGAAGTCGTCGTCTTGAGTTTTGATGATTTTGCCATCAAAAGTCATTTGACCAGTCATTTCGTTGATTTCAGAAACAGAGATGGTCATACCATCAGTTGCCTCAATCATCTCGCCTGAAGCGGTTTGAACTTGAAGGGTGAATGGCACTTCATTTACTGGTTCGTTTGGTTTATTTGGTTCGTCGCAAGCAGAGAAAACTACTGCAAGACCAAGGAGAACTGCTGAAAAAACTTTTTTCATTGTGATAAAATTTAGTTTAGTGATTATTTTGTTTTTGTTGTTTATATTATATCAATAATGTCACCTTCACCACCTTCTTCACCGCCTTCTTCGCCACCTTCTCCGGCAGATGTGTTGACGACAGGAACTTGGCGAACAGAAAGCACCTCTTTGGTTGCCTTATCGATGAGTATAGCCACCACATTGCAATTGTTGATCATCCAAGACTCGTCAAGGGTGATGTTTGCATGGTGGAAGGTTGGCGCACCGCCTGCAGGGGCGTCGACATCTTCTCCCCACTCTGGGGTGGCGGCAGCACGGAGCACGTGGTTGTGAACGTATTGAGGGTTCGGTTCGCTACCTTCCAACTGGAGGCCAACGATATTGTCCTCGGTAATCCAAACAATCATGCTGAGGTCTTTTGTGGACACCGTATCTTCCATAGTGAAGAGTCGGGTTTGGATGTCGAGAGTGCGACCGTTGAGTTCTATTGTAGGAACCAGGAAGATGTCTTGGTACAAGGTGCGGCGTTTGGCTACGCTTGGAGCCCAGAGGTCGCGGTCAAGGAGATAATCACCCTTGAAGGGGTAGAAGTCAATGACACCGACAGGGAACGAAACAGGCGAACCGAAATAGCTCCAGTATTTGCCGCCTACCTCGGTACGGAGGTCGAGGGCCGCGCCTGTCGGGATGCACCATGAGGCGCCGTCAGGGTGAATGCCGACAACAACAAGGTTGTCGCCGTGAAGCTCGAGCAACTGGTGAGCCACTTTGGCAGCGTCGGGACAGTTGACACATTTCCAACCCGTGAACTCCACAAGGAGCACGCTCTTTGTGCCGAAGGAGACAGGACCGCTGGTTATACGTTCATCTTCCGGGATAACGGTGCAAGCAGCAGCAACGAATATCATTGATATTACTGCAAATGCAGTAAGGATGTTGTGTTTCATATCTTATATTAGAAGTTTACGTTATACGAAATATTCAAGCCCTTGCTTGCTGGCACATAACGGCAGACGCCACCGGAGCAGTTGTAGCCGGCACGGGTGCGACCGTAGGAGAGTTGCAAGCGGTGTGATTTCCAGGTGTAGGCAGCAGCCACCATATAGTAATTGAGTTTGGTGGTGCCGGCGTTGTACATATCGCTCACTGAGAGCATCAACGATTTGAAGAGTGAGAGTTCGTACAAGCCGTAGAGCCATGAGCCCTCAGCCTGACGGGTGAAGAGGCCCTGAGCTTCCCAACGCATGGAGACGTTCTTGGATGGCTGGTATTTCACGTCGCCGATGATGATGTTGGATTTCACTACGTCGCCGTTGATGCCGTGACCCTCAACCTTGCGTTGGTTGTAGCGCTGATACATGTACATGGCTTGGATGTACCATTTCTTGTTGATTTTCTTCTGGAACTCGAGGTTGATATCGGTGTAGTACTCCTCGCCTGATGCGAAAAACTTTGAGGTATAGCCGTCAGAGCCCATAGGGTCGTACTCTTTGTCGCCGTATTTGTTGCCGTAGAGGTCGTCAACGAAGTCTTTCTGGATACCGCGGATGTGTGAGGCATTGAGTTTGAAGGTGGTGCCATATTTGCCGCCCATCTTGGTGCCGCGTTTGAAGGTATAGCCGAAGCTGCCTTGGAAAGCCCACTCGCCGTCTGGCTGTGTGGCATAAGGATAGAGGGCAGCAAGAGCGTAGGTCTGGGTCATGGAGAAGGCAGGCATGTGGTTGATAAAGCCTGCGGTGCCGCGTTGTGTGCGGCGGCTGCGGAATGACATGTTGTCACTGCGTTTCACTTGTACCATAGCACTCAGGCCGCTCTTGGAATAAGAACCAGAGAGCATGGCAGCAGAACCTTTCTTGTAGATGTAGCCGTTGTCGGCAGAAGGGTCGTTGGCTTTCAAAGCATATTCTGCC
>CALEJM010000047.1 GCA_937898265.1 uncultured Porphyromonadaceae bacterium | reverse complement strand
TGCAATATGTATCGAAAGGCAGCGAGGTGATAATTACAAAGGACGGGAAAGAGGTGGCACGCTTGATACCGCCATCTTTCATGGCTGATTCGCTTCGCAGCGTTTTGAAGTCGGATTACGACAATAAAGCAGATTGCGATGAACTGGCGCAAGCGGTACGACAAGCAAAAGCTATTATCGCTCTTAACGAAATGCGGTGCAAAGCAGCCGCTTGCGGATTTATGTCCGACGAGGAGATAGAAGCCGCTTTCCGCCCCAACACCAAGGCCGTCTTCGGCGAGACCATCGCAAACCCCGCTCTCACCGTTCTCGATATCGAAAAATTTGCCGCAGCTGCACACAAGCACGGCGTTCCCCTTATCGTTGACAACACCTTTCCGACTCCGATCAACTGCCGTCCTATCGAATGGGGCGCAGATATCGTGATGGGCTCAACACAACGCATGGGTATGCCAATGTACTTTGGCGGTCCTTCAGCCGGCTACCTCGCTTGCCGCGACGAGTACAAACGTCAAATCCCAGGCCGTATCATCGGTATCTCAAAAGACGCCAACGGCAAGAAGACCTACCGTTTGGCTCTTCAATCACGCGAGCAGCACATCAAACGTGAGAAGGCTCTCTCTAACGTCTGCACCGCTCAGGCTCTCACAGCCGTTATGACTGGCTTCTACGCTGCCTACCACGGCAACGACGGTATCCAGGCCATCGCTCGCGACGTCAACAAGAAAGCTACCTACATCGAGAAAGCACTCGTTGCCATGGGTTGCAAACAGTTGAACAAAGCTTACTTCGACACCCTCCATATCGAACTCCCTGCCGGCGTGAAAGCTGAGGCTCTCCGCGAGGCTTTGGAGAAAGAGCTCATCAACATCCGCTACTTCGCTGACGGCACCATCGGTATCTCAACCGACGAATGCACCAACTGCGAGGGCGTGAAGAAGATGCTCAACGTATTCGCTGCCGTGCTCGGCAAGGCTGTTCCTGAAATCTGCTGCTGCAGCATCGAGAGCACATTGCCAAAAGAGGCACTCCGCGAAGACAAAGCTTTGAAGCACGAAGTATTCGAGAAATATCACACCGAGACCGAGATGATGCGCTACATCAAATGGCTCGACCGCAAGGATATCTCTTTGACACAATCTATGATTTCTCTCGGCTCTTGCACCATGAAACTCAACGCTGCCGTTGAGATGTTGCCATTGAGTTGGGCTGAGTTCCAGAACATCCACCCATACGCACCAAAATGTCAAGTCAAAGGCTACACCGAGATGATTGAGAATATCTCAAAACAACTCATGGTTATCTCAGGCTTCGACGCTTGCTGCCTCCAAGGCCTCTCAGGTGCTGCCGGTGAATACGCTGGCTTGCTCACCATCCGTCGCTACCAAGAGAACAACGGCAACGCACAACGCAATATCATCCTCATCCCTTCATCAGCTCACGGCACCAACCCTGCTTCAGCAATGCAAGCCGGCTTGACTCCTGTCATCACCCGCTGCGATGAGAACGGTAACGTCGACGTTGAAGACATCCGCGCTAAAGCACAAGAGTACAAAGACACCCTCTGCGGCTTGATGATCACCTATCCTTCAACCCACGGTATCTTCGAACCAGCTATCCGCGAAATCTGCGACATCATCCACGCCAACGGTGGTCTCGTATTCATGGACGGTGCCAACATGAACGGTCAGATCGGTTTGACCTCACCGGGCTTCATCGGTGCCGACGTTTGCCACTTGAACCTCCACAAATCATTCGCTTCACCACACGCTGGTGGTGGTCCTGGCGTAGGCCCAATCTGCTGCAACAGCAAACTCGCTGCCTATATCCCAAGCCACAGCGAAATCGACCCTGAGTCACCATTCACAGCCATCTCATCAGCTCCTTACGGCAACGCAGGCTTGCTCCCAATCACCTACGGCTACATCTCAATGATGGGCGGCGAAGGCTTGGCTGAAGCAACCAAAGCGGCTATCCTCAGCGCCAACTACCTCACCAAGAAACTCGAAAAGAGCTACGGTATCGTCTACACCGGCGTTACTGGCCGCGTAGGTCACGAGATGATTCTCGACTGCCGTCACTTCAAAGCAGAATACGGCGTAACCGAGGCCGACATCGCAAAACGTATGATGGACTACGGCTACCACGCACCAACCCTCTCATTCCCTGTTCACGGCACCTTGATGATTGAGCCAACAGAGAGCGAAAGCCTCGCCGAGCTCGACCGCTTCGTGGAGATGATGGCAAACATCCGTCAAGAAATAGAGGAAATCAAGAGCGGTGCTGCCGACGCCAAAGACAACGTGCTCGTAAACGCACCACACCCAGAGTATGTCGTATGCACCGACAACTGGGAGCACGCTTACGGCCGTGAGAAAGCCGCTTACCCATTGGAGTGGGTTCGCGAGAACAAATTCTGGGTCAACGTAGCTCGCGTTGACGACGGCTGGGGCGACCGCAACCTCATCACCGTAACCCAAGACTAATCCTTCAGGACACGTCATAACCCACCCCCATGCACATTGGTGTATGGGGGTTTTCGTTTCTAAGGCACCTTTGCCGCAAAAAAAACAGCAGAAAAGAAAACTGCAAAAAAGGCAAAAGAAGCAGGCGTGGAACTGTTTGTTCTTGACGACGGCTGGTTTGGCGAACGCAATGACGACACCGCGGGTCTTGGCGACTGGGTAGAAAACCCTGCAAAACTGCCGGAAGGAATAGCCGGCGATGAGGCTGACGAAGATGATGGCGAGCGAGAGCAGGAGTCGGTCCATGGGGTTGCGGGCGCCGAGGCGGAAAACCGCGCCCGGCTGCTGGTTTTAAATTGTTAAAACAGCCCAGAATACATTTTCGTC
>CALEJM010000046.1 GCA_937898265.1 uncultured Porphyromonadaceae bacterium | reverse complement strand
ACAACGGCAAAGTGCCTCAAGTATTAAAAAAAGGCGTACTTACCGATGAGCAACTCGCTAACGGTCTGACCGAACAGAAAGCACTTAAAATCGTCAAATCAGGTAATCAAAAAGAGATTATCGCTAATGGTTTGCAGGATTTCCGTCGCGATACTTCTTACGTTACCGTTTTCGAACATCTTTTTGCCGAAAGAACCATTGAAGAGTTTGACACTCTGGGCTTGATTCCTTTCTCAAACGGTAAGATGTTCGAGATTCAAGCTGTTATGCACTCCAACGCTACAACCGGCGTAACAATTCCTTTGTTCCAAGCAAATGCCAGCTTTGAGTCATATCTCGGCGATTTGGACGAACAAGAATTGATTAACTTGATTGATAAGACTCAACAACTCTTCAAATATCCAGGTTTGCAAGTTGGTTCTGTTGACGAACCTAACAACAACGCTGGTAACTGGGAATAACATGGCCATTCGATTGGTTACAAATTCTTATTCACAAAATAAGAGTCAACAATATAGAATATCCATTCGAGAACATTCGAATGGATATTCTTTTTCTATCGTTGACACTGCAGCTAAAGAATGTGTTGCTCTGGCACAGGTTGACTCTTACAAAGAATTGACAGAAGACCCTTTAGTTAGAGAGGATTATGGCGAGTTCAATATCGTTTTGGATGGTGCACCATTCTCTCTGGTACCAGAGGCACTGTTTGTTTCGGACAATGCTGCATGTTACCTGCCCATCTCCTCTCAACACCAAAAAAGAGCCGTCGTAGCCCAAACAGCTATTACAGACTTCGCAATGGTTGGACTCTGTAACCGACGCGGCTGTCTGGAGTTTGCAAACAACTCAGATAGAGTAGAGTATACGCATCCTTTGTTTGCCATGCTCAAGCAAGTTGGTCACCAACTAAGAAAAACCGTTTTCGTAGACATCCAGAAAGAGCAAATGCATCTACTGGTGGTAGATTACCAAAAGGTGTTGTTAGCCAACACTTTTGCAATTCAAACCAACGAAGACGCATTCTACTACCTGATGACCGCCTTCCAGTCGTTGGAATTGGATGTTGAAAAAGTGCCTGTAGTTGTGAGTGGGGAGGTGAATAGCCAATTGATGGACACCTTGAAAGAGTATATCAGAATCGTTTCATTGGCTTCGCCAACGACCAATACGCTGTGGTCTCGCGAGTTAGATGCTAATGTTTACGCCAAGTTTTCGTTAATCGTATGAGAATAATAAGTGGTTCATTAAAAGGAAGACGCTTCGATCCGCCTGCCAACATGACAGCCCGACCAACGACTGATTTTGCCAAGGAAGGTCTGTTCAATATGTTGTCTTCAAACATCGACCTTGAAGGTATCGAGGTCCTGGATTTGTTTGAAGGAACGGGTAGTGTAGGGTATGAATTCGTCTCTCGCGGTGCCGCCCACGTTACAGGTGTTGAGATGAATGAGAAGCAAATTCTTTTCATCAAGAAGACATGCAAGGAGTTTGGTATCAACAATTTGTTAGTTACACGCATGGATGTCTTCCGCTATCTGTCTACACCTCGCAAGGCTTTTGACGTAGTGTTTGCCGATCCACCTTACCAACTTGATAATCTCACGACATTGCCACAGTTGGTGCTTGGCAATGGTTTCGTAAAACCAGATGGTTTGTTTATTCTCGAACATGGCTCAAAGAATAATTTCGCTGACCATGAGTGTTTTGTGGAAGAACGAAAATATGGCAACGTCCATTTCTCGCTGTTCCGCCCTAAACAATAACTGATTATATGGCTGACAATCTAAAACAGAAAACAGCATTCTCGATTATCTGGAGTTCAATCGATAAGTTTGGATTCCAGTTTGTTGCCTTGCTCGTGGGTATCATCACGGCAAGGTTGCTGTCTGTTGACGATTTTGGATTGATTGGCGCCTTGGCTATCTTCACACAACTCAGCAATGTACTGATTGAAAGTGGTTTCTCTGCAGCATTGATTCGCCGAGAAAACAATTCCGACGGCGAATACTCCGCAGCTTTCTACTTCAATATCCTACTAAGTGGAGTGTTCTACGCACTTTTATATGTATGCGCTCCAACCATTGCCAACTATTTCGCAATGCCCGAGCTGGAGCGTTTGTCACGTTTCCTCTTCCTGGCCATCATCTGCAATTCTTTTGGCATCATCCCCAATATTATTCTGACTAAACAGTTGGAATTCAGAAAACTGATGATTGCCAACTTGGCTTCGGCTGTCGTTGCCGGCATTGTTACGGTTATCTTGGCAATCAAAGGATTTGGCTATTGGGCTATTGCTTGGCAACAGTTATTGCAAGCTTTAGTACGCGTTCTTTTACAATGGATTATGTCTGGTTGGCATCCTATTGTAAAATGCCGCTTTTCTATTATCAGGGAGTTGTTTTCATTCAGTTTTGTGCTGATTATTACCAGTGTTGTCAATACAACAGTCAAATATATCTACAACTGGATTATCGGAAAAATCTACTCGAAGACAGAACTTGGATATTACTCACAGGCATTTAAGTATCAGAGCATTCCGAGTTTGATTGTTGCTACAGCACTTTCAGGAGTTGCGTATCCGGTGATTTCTTCGCTGAATAACGAACCCGACCGACAACTGCTTTATTTCAGAAAGCTAATGAGAATAAATGCTTTCTTAATCTTCCCAATCATGTTAGGTTTGATGGGAGTAGCTGAAAATATCATTGAAATATTATTGACTGCCAAGTGGTTGCCTTCTGTTCCATATTTCAAAATCATGGTTGGTGCAGCTCTGTTCGTACCGTTTCAAACCTTCTGTCTCGGCACGTTGAACGCCATCGGAAAACCAAAGATGAACTTTGCTTTGGAAATGGTAAGGAATGCTTTGGTGGTTCTGTCACTGATTTTGTTCCACAACTCAATCAAAGAGATGTTGTTTGCCTACGTCGTGGCACAAGTAATTGCCTATGTGTTAGACGTATTAGTCGTTGGACACTACATCTCATATTCCTTCTTCGAGCATTTGAAAGACATCGTACCTTACGCTGTACTGTCTGTTGCAATGCTTGCCATTATGATTGGAATAGACTTTATTATTGACAATATCTATTGGGCTTTCGTGGCTCAGTTTATCATAGGAGGAGTGTTCTATTTAGGAGTCTCGGCGTTGTTGGGCTCTACAATTGTTCGTGAGTCTATCAGTCTGATTAAGAATAGAAAAGTCTCCGTAGAATAAGAATAACATGAGTAATTTTGCATTAAGACAACTGAAGAGATCTGGTTGGAGAATCATTGATAAAGAGGCGATTCCCAATCGATGCGTTATCTGTGTCGCCCCTCACACTTCCAATTGGGATTTCATCTGGGCGATATTGTATAAACGTGCTATGCGTATCAAAGCCAACTTCTTTATGAAGAAGGAGTGGTTTCGTTTCCCTATGGGGTATATAATGAAAAAGCTTGGTGGCATTCCTATCGATCGTAGTCAAAAACACTCTATGACAGATATTATGGCTGCTGAGTTTTCAAAACACGATATCTTCAGAGTAGCTTTGACACCAGAGGGAACCAGAAAGGCAAATGCTCAATGGAAATTGGGTTTCTACTTTATCGCACTGAAAGCACAGGTGCCAATTGTGTTGGCAAAGATTGATTACGTAAAGAAAGAAATCGGATGTAGTATGTCGTTCTTACCCACAGGAAACGTTGAGTTAGACTTCCAAAAGATCAAGGATTTCTACAGCGGCGTCTTTGGCAAGAAACCGGCAAATTTTGTTATATAACAATATATTAGGTGCGAGTAGAGCAGTAAGGCATATCTGCTACGCTATTCGCAAAGATTCTAAACAAATACAACTGATAAACAACAAATAAAATCTTATGGTCAAAGAAGATAACTTCACCGAGATAAAGCCAAGGACCAACCTTTTTGATGTAGACTTTAAGGAGCTTTGGCGTTATCGTGATCTGTTTGCAATCTTTGTAAAAAGAAATATCATCACACAATATAAACAGACCATTCTGGGTCCGCTGTGGTTCTTTGTACAACCGCTGATGACTACATTTATGTATATGGTAGTGTTCGGTGGAATTGCGGGCATCAGTACCGACGGACTGCCACAGGCAATGTTCTATCTGTCAGGCATTTTGATGTGGCATTATTTCTCAGATTGTCTAACCAAGACTTCCAGCACATTCCTCGACAACCAAGCTATTTTCGGCAAGGTCTACTTCCCACGATTAGTCGTTCCGTTGGCAACTGTGGTTTCCAATCTTGTAAAAATGGCCATTCAGTTGATGTTGTTTGTGGCTGTGTATATCATATATGTTGTCAAAGGCGTTCATGTAGCTCCAAATCTTTATATTCTGCTTTTCCCTGTTCTTATCCTCATGCTTGCGGGATTAGCCTTAGGATTCGGTATAATAATCTCCTCAATGACAACGAAATATAGAGACCTTACCATTCTTTTCTCTTTTGTAGTTCAACTGTGGATGTACGGAACACCGGTGATTTACCCATTGAGCACCATTACAAACGAGAAATTGAAATTACTGATGCAACTGAACCCAATAACATCAATTATCGAGACCTTTAAATTTGGCGTTATGGGCGTCGGTTCATTCTCCTGGGGCGCATTATTATATAGTTTTGGCTTCATGGTTGTTGTTTTAGCGATTGGCATCGTGGTATTCAACAAGGTACAAAGAAGTTTCATGGACACCGTGTAATCGGAATTCACCTCAGATATTCAAAATGCGATAATCAATTGTTGGTTATCGCATTTTTTGTTGGATCACATACAGCTCCAATAAATATAGCGAATAACGTTGTCACAGAACAAGTTGAGAATCTAATACTTATAGATATTTTACGACTTGACTCTACAATATAGGATACTCTCTATAGAAATTTCGCATAATGACTATTATGTTAAATAGACAATGAGAGATTATGCCCTATGACTATTTATTATAGGAAAGTTTGATTGTATTATCAAAGAAACGGAATTGAAATAAGCAATGAGGAAACGACAGCTGATTTCGAAAAGCGAACGCGAATCCCCTTGGTGTTGTATGTCATATTACACGCCATGGATTCTAACTAAGCATGTGGCCAGCAGTTAAACGCGTTTGAGCTTAGGGGTTATCCTGGTTTGAGGATACAAAAAAGAGGTGTCAGTCTAAACTGACACCTCTTTTTTAAGTTGTATATTAAAGGATTACAAACCCAATAATTCCATGTGTTTGTTAAGTTCGTTGTATTTCTTCTCAAAAGATTTGTCGTTGGTGCTGAAGCGGAAATACAAGCTTCTAAGAAGTTTCAAAGCGTCTTCGTTCTCGTCGTTGAGCTCTTTGGCTTTCTCCAAGCAAGACATTGCTTCTTTGAATTTAGCATTTACCCTCTTTTTCTCCTCGTTATACATCTTTTGGTCGCTAATATAGTTGATACGTTGGTCCATAGAGAAGGCAACGTTGTTGAGTGCTCTACCCTTGTTAAACCATGCGTCTGATGATTCTGGAGCCATTTCAATAGCTTTGTCATAGTATCTCATAGCTTCATCAATCTGTTTTGCATCAAAGAGCAAGTCACCTTTTGTTGAGTAGTACTTAGGATTGGTAGGATCTTGTTGGATAGCCTCTTCCAAAGCATCAGATGCTTTTTGACGTTGGTTGTTATCAAGATAATAGTTGATCAATGTGCCAAGGTAGAAGAATTCGTTAGGGAAACGTTTTTTACCGTCTTCCAAAACACGGAGGTAGTTCACGGTGTCTTTTCTGCTTACATAGAGGTTGTAAAGGAATTGATAGATACGGCTTTCTTCGTAACCATTGTTCTTGATTTTCTCATACTTAGCAATAGCACCATTCTCATCACCACTCAATTGTGTGCAGATGGCAGAGAAGTATTCAACCTGATGATAGATAGAGTCTACAACTGGGCACTCTTTAGTACCAGCAATGAAAGGGAGGTTGATGATATTCAAGTGAGTATCAAACGCTTTGATTGCTTCAGTATATTGTTGACCATTGTAGAGGTTAGCACCCAAATTCACAAAATAGTATCTGTTGTAGAATTTCAAGATTGACTCTTTGATTCTACCTTCAAATTTTGGAGCAATCTTGCCTTTGGCATTTGGTTGTTGGTCAACCTCGTAAGCCTGCATATAGTAATCATATGCTTTCAAGGCGCTTGCACCAATAAGTATTGCGTCAGCCTGTGTACCAGCTTTTTGTGCAGAAGCTCTGTCTGCTTCACATTTTTGCTCATAAACATAGCCTGCAGTGTGAAGAGTCAATGCCTGACCTGCTGTTGAAGGATCTACCAAAGCAGCGTTGATGGCTTCGATAGCACCTGGAATATCAGGACTCTCAACGTTACCAGCCTTTGTCTTGGCCTTGTTGACGTTGCTTTTTTGAGCGTAGCCAAATGATGCGATGAGGCACAAAGCTACTAAAGTGATAATCTTTTTCATTGTATAAAAGTTTTATTGTTATTCGTTTGTTTGATTATTTGATGAATTTTCTTCATCTTGGTTTACTTCAACCTCAACAATTTGCTCGTCTTCTTCACTGGAAGAGATGACACGGCATACAGAAGCAATCTGTTCGTTTCTCTTTTCAAGATTGATCAGCCTTACGCCCTGAGCCGTTCTGCCAGAGACTCTGATTTGTGAGACATGGAGACGCATTACGATACCTGATTTATTGATAATCATCAAGTCATCATCATTGGTTGCTTCTACAGCAGCCACCACTTTACCAGTACGTTCTGTGATGTTGAGTGTTCTCACGCCCTTGGTGCCACGGTTGGTAACACGATAGATATGTGATACTTTGCCGTCTTCATCCAATACGAGTTCTCCGTTTTCGTTTCTCTCGTCGAGTGGTGTACGTTTACCAAATCCCTTCTCTGAGATAACGAGAATAGTATGGTCACTCGCCTTTGGCAAGGTGATAGCGCTAACGACTTCATTCTCTGGATCATCGTCAAGCATCATGCCTCTTACACCGGTTGCGGTACGACCCATAGAACGGATGTTATCCTCATAGAATCGAACAGCGAGACCGTTTCTACTTACCAAGATTACCTCGCTCTCACCATCAGTGAGACAAACCTGAATCAACTGATCGTTTTCGTTGATACCAATAGCATTGATACCATTATTG
>CALEJM010000045.1 GCA_937898265.1 uncultured Porphyromonadaceae bacterium | reverse complement strand
TTTTGAAGTTCCATAAATGCATTAAATAACTCATTTACATCCATTTCACCTTTTAATATTTCCTTCGAAACATCTCCAACTTTAGGACATTTAAATATATCACTTTCGTAAACCGCAATGATTCACCGAGTTTCACACCTTATTAAATAAATAAGCGATAAAATGTTTGGCACACTGATATTATTGTTATCTTTGTGGCATTAAAACAAGTGACTAACATAGTTAACAAGTTATAAATTAAACATTTAATTCAAACAATCTGAAATGAAACAAGCTTTTAATTTCAACGCAGGTCCTTGCGTTCTTCCAAAAGAAGCAGTTGAATCAACGATCGCTGCTATCCGTGATTTCGACAACACCGGCATCGGTTTGATGGAAATTTCGCACCGCACTCCAGGTTGGGAGCGCACAATGGCTGAAACCCGCCAACTGTGGCGCGAGCTTCTCAACATCCCAGCTGAATACGAAATTCTGTTCCTCGGTGGTGGTGCCAGCACCCAGTTCTTCACCGTTCCAGCTAACTTGCTGAAGACCAAGGCTGCTTATCTGCAGACTGGCGTTTGGGCAAAGAAGGCTGCCAAGGAAGCCAAGTTGTTCGGTAAGACCGAAATCGTTGCTTCATCAGAAGACAAGACTTACACCTACATTCCTAAAGGCTACACCATTCCTACGGATGCCGACTACTTCCACATCACAACCAACAACACCATCTACGGCACAGAAATCAAATACGATATGGACTGCCCAATCAATTTGATTGCTGACATGAGCTCTGACATCATGAGCCGTCCTGTTGACGTGAAGAAATATGCTATGATCTACGGTGGTGCTCAAAAGAACGTAGGCCCTGCAGGTGTTACTTTCGTAATCGTTCGCAAAGACCTCCTCGGCAAAGTTGAGCGTCCTCTCCAAACCATGGTAGACTACCGCACACACTGCCCAGAAGAGCAAAAGAACCACTCAATGTTCAACACTCCTCCTGTATCAGCTATCTTCGTTATGCACGAGACCTTGAAATGGGTGAAAGAGAACGGTGGCGTTGAAGGTATGTACAAACGCAACTGCGCTAAAGCAGAACTCCTCTACAACGAGATCGACCGCAACTCTATGTTCGTTGGCACAGCTGAGAAAGAAGACCGTTCACGCATGAACGTTTGCTTCGTAATGGCTCCAGGCTACGAAGACAAACAAGACGCTTTCATGGCATTTGCTAAAGAACGCGGCATGGTTGGTATCAAGGGTCACCGTTCAGTAGGTGGTTTCCGTGCTTCTATCTACAACGCTTGCGAACTCGAAGACGTTCAAGCTTTGGTAGATTGCATGCAAGAATTCGAAAAATTGAACAAATAATTCAGTTTAAGATATTCCTTATAGAGGCAGCTTTCGGGCTGCCTCTTTTTTGTGCGTATACTATTATATATTGTGTACAACGAAAAACGCGAACACTTTTCGGGTGTTCGCGTTTTTTTATGAATGGGGTAGAGGATTACTTCTCTTTTTCTACGATGGAGAGGTTCAACTCGTCGAGTTGTGATTGAGCAATCACACTTGGAGCGTCCAACATCACATCGCGTCCCTGGTTGTTCTTTGGGAAGGCAATGCAGTCGCGGATAGAGTCGAGACCAGCGAAGAGAGATACGAAACGGTCGAGACCATAAGCCAAACCACCATGAGGTGGAGCACCGAATTTGAAGGCATTCATCAAGAAGCCGAACTGCTCCTCTGCCTGTTCTGGTGTGAAGCCCAGGCATTCAAACATCTTGTGTTGCAATTTGCTGTCGTGGATACGGATACTGCCGCCGCCCACTTCAACGCCATTGATAACCATGTCGTAGGCATTGGCACGAACAGCACCTGGATCGCTGTCCAACAATGGCACGTCCTCAAGTTTTGGTGAGGTGAATGGGTGGTGCATAGCGTAGTAACGTTGGTCTTCTTCGCTCCACTCAAACAATGGGAAGTCAACCACCCAGAGGCAAGAGTATTTGTTCTTGTCTCTCAAACCGAGTTGGTTAGCCACCTCGAGACGGAGTGTACCGAGTTGCACACGTGTCTTGTTGATATTGTCGCCAGAGAGGATGAGAATCAAATCGCCTGGTTCGGCTTTCATCTCTGCCTTCATCTGTTGAAGCACCTCTTGGGTGTAGAATTTGTCAACGCTTGACTTCACGTTGCCGTCGGCTTCTACGCGTGCATAGACCATGCCTTTGGCACCTACCTGTGGTTTCTTCACAAACTCGGTCAAGGCATCGAGTTGCTTACGTGTATAAGTGGCAGCACCTTTCACGCAGATACCGCCGATATATTTTGCGCTATCGAAAACGCTGAAGCCGTGACCTTGAAGCACATCCATCAGCTCTACAAAGCGCATGTCGAAACGTGTATCTGGTTTGTCGGAGCCATAGTATTTCATCGCGTCGTGCCATGTCATGCGTGGCCAAGGACCGTCGAACTCAATACCTTTCAGAGTCTTGAACAAGTGTTTGCTCATGCCCTCAAACAAGGTAATGATATCTTCCTGCTCCACGAACGACATCTCGCAGTCAATCTGTGTGAACTCAGGCTGACGGTCTGCACGGAGGTCTTCATCGCGGAAACATTTCACGATTTGGAAATAACGGTCGAAACCGCTCACCATCAACAACTGCTTCAGTGTTTGTGGGCTCTGTGGCAAGGCGTAGAACTGACCAGGGTTCATGCGGCTTGGAACGATGAAGTCGCGTGCACCCTCTGGTGTTGACTTGATCAGCACAGGTGTCTCCACCTCAAGGAAGCCATGTTCGTCAAGATAACGGCGAACCTCAAAAGCCATCTTGTGACGCAGCTCAAGGTTTTTGCGCACTGGATTACGGCGGAGACCGAGATAGCGGTATTGCCTGCGGATATCATCGCCACCGTCGGTCTCATCCTCAATGGTGAAAGGAGGAAGGGCAGAGGCATTGATGATATTGAGTTGCTTAACGATGATTTCGATGTCGCCTGTAGGGTTCTTAGGGTTCTTAGAAGTGCGTTCAGCAACGGTGCCGATAGCTTGAATCACAAACTCGCGTCCCAGTTTGTTTGCTTTTTCGCAGAGTTCGTTGTCGCGTTCTTGGTCGAAAACCAATTGGGTGATGCCATAGCGGTCGCGAAGATCCACAAATGTCATACCGCCCATTTTTCTGACTCTTTGCACCCAGCCAGCCAAAGTTACTTCTTTGCCAGCATCAGCGAGGCGCAATTCGCCGCAAGTGGAAGTTCTAAACATATTGTATTTCTTTATTTTTATTCGTTGATAATAAGGTGATAATCCACCTTTTTTGTGGTATGGTCCAATCTTGCCGAAGCGCATAGACCAACCCACCATTTCAAGTTTGCAAAGTTAAGTTTTTTCTATGGTTTTTAGTGAACCTGAACGGTAAAAAATCAACCACGCATACTATATATATTGTGTCTTGCAAAAATTGTTGGAGACCATGCAAGACCTGCACGGAGTTTGTGCAAGGTAGCACAAACGCAAAACTCTAATGCGTGTTAAAAAGGACGATTGACAGTTAATGTGTGCACAACTTCCCAAACTTTGTGCGAGTTGACACAAACGCATGTAAGTCGTGCACGGACTTTGTGCGAGTTGACACAAACGCATGTAAGTCGTG
>CALEJM010000044.1 GCA_937898265.1 uncultured Porphyromonadaceae bacterium | reverse complement strand
ATGATTTGTAATGTCATTATTAAGAATATTGTTAGACGTAACAGACCATTTTTTCACAAGGAATATAAATTACTGATTAAACAGCCTAGAGATTATTCGTTCCCATCTGGTCATACACTCAGTTCATTCACTGCGGCTACAGTTATTTTTTTGACTAATCCATGGTGTGGCATTATTGCTTTCATCTATGCGAGTTTGGTTGCTTTATCAAGACTGTACCTTAGAGTGCATTTCTTTACGGATGTAGGTGTGTCTCTTGTGCTTGGTATTGTGCTTGGAACAGTTGTGCACTATGTGTTCAAGACTGGTATTATGGATTTCTTGCCAATGGCACTTGGCAAGTGATATGCAGATCTAAGTGAGATGCTTGTTGATTGGTAATAGTAGGGAATAAGGATATAAATGTCAGATTTTCGTATTGGTAATAAAGAATTTGATGTAAAATATGTTGGAGGAGATAATATTTTAAAACAGTTAATAATACTTTATACTATTGTTTTAAAGATAAAAATCATTTGAAATTACAAGGAGGATACATGAGTCAAAAATTTAAATATTTACAAAATAAATATTTTTTGTTATAATTATTATTATGAAGGTAGACCTAATGACTTGTACGCTGAGCAATACAGGCCGGTGATGCAGGTTTGCCCGTTACATGGCGGAGATCAGGTTGGTGGATTTGCAGTTGACTTGGGGGCGTTGTTGTCAGGAGGTAAGGGCGCGGAGATCTTTGATGAATTTATATCCTGCCCATTGAGACCGACAAAGAGCCTGATAGATTGCGCGGCCAACATGTTGAAGGGCAAGCGCGAGTTTGTGCTTATGGAGGACCAGCTCACAAGCGCGAATGCAATCTTTGGAATGGTCGAGAAGGTTTTAAAGCGTCCAGACCGGAAAATGGCGCTGATTGTTCGAGGTGGGCCTGGAACAGGGAAGACGGTTATCGCCTTGCAGGTCATTGCGGAATTGGCGCGTAAGCATAAGGGAGTTCGGGCGTTCTTCACGACTCGAAGTAGCGCACTTCGTGACACGTTGCAGGAAAAGTTGAAAAACGTTGCAGCAGGTGCCAACCCAATGGACCTCAAACGCGGTATCGACAAAGCTGTTGAGGCTGTTGTTAAAAGCATCAAATCACACGCTCGCGTAGTTGGCGACGACTACAACAAAATCGAGCAAGTGGCTACCATCCCTGCCAACAACGACCCAGAAATCGGCAAACTCATCGCCGATGCCATGCGTAAGGTTTCTAAAGATGGCGTTATCACCATCGAAGAAGCCAAAGGCACCGACACTACGATCGACGTGGTTGAAGGCATGCAGTTCGACCGTGGCTACATCTCTCCATATTTCGTGACCAACACCGAGACCATGGAAGTAGAGATGGACAAACCATACATCCTCATCTACGACAAGAAAATCTCCAACCTCAAAGAGTTGCTCCCAATCCTTGAGCCAGCCGTACAAAGCGGTCGTCCTCTGCTCATCATTGCCGAAGACGTTGACAACGAAGCTCTCACCACATTGGTAGTCAACCGTCTCCGCGGTCAGTTGAAAATCTGCGCTGTCAAAGCTCCAGGCTTCGGCGACCGCAGAAAAGAGATGCTTGAAGACATCGCAATCCTCACCGGTGGCGTAGTCATCTCTGAAGAGAAAGGCATCACCCTCGAAAGCGCCAACATCCAAATGCTTGGCACAGCAGAGAAGGTGACCATCAACAAAGACAATACCACCATCGTCAACGGTTACGGCGACAAAGAGGCCATCCAAACACGCGTTGCCCAAATCAAAGCTCAAATTGAGGCTTCAAAGAGCGACTACGACAAAGAGAAACTTCACGAACGCTTGGCCAAGATTGCCGGCGGCGTAGCAGTGCTCTACGTTGGTGCTCCATCAGAGGTTGAGATGAAAGAGAAGAAAGACCGCGTTGACGACGCTCTCAGCGCAACACGTGCTGCTATCGAAGAAGGCATCGTTCCTGGCGGTGGCGTAACCTACATCCGTGCTCAAGAAACTCTCAACGACCTCAAAGGTGTTAACGACGACGAGCAGACTGGTATCGAAATCGTTCGTCGTGCTATCGAAGAGCCACTTCGTCAAATCGTCAACAACGCTGGTAAAGAAGGCGCTGTTGTGGTTCAAAAAGTGCGCGAAGGCAAAGACGACTTCGGCTACAACGCTCGCATGGACCGCTACGAAAACATGTTCGAAGCAGGTATCGTTGACCCAGCCAAGGTAACACGTGCTGCTCTTGAGAACGCTGCATCTATCGCAGGTATGTTCTTGACCACAGAGTGCGTTATCGTTGACAAAAAAGAAGACGTTCCACCAATGATGCCTAACATGGGCGGTGCTGGAATGGGCGGTATGATGTAATCCCGACAACATATCCCATAAGTTCAAACTCCTCTGATGAAACCATCAGGGGAGTTTTTTGTATATACAATATAGAAAAAGACGAAAAAAATGATTATCTTTGCAACGGAATGTAACTTATCCCTAATTAGCGACTGACACACCGAAAGGATGCTTGTTCAATGCCTTTAGGAATATAGAAAAGTACTGTTACATAACAACTAAGCAAGACAATCAAAATGGACTTCACGCCCCAAAAATATCGCGAACTCGTCGAAACATTACTTGGTCATGGATACCAATCCATCACCTATGCCGACTATTGTCAGATGCGCCAAGACGGAGTTGAACTCCCTGAGAGGTTTGTGATTCTCAGACACGACGTAGACCTTCACGCCAAACGCTCCGCAGTCATTGCAAAGATTGAGGCAGCGGCAGGCGCCAAGGCGGTCTACTATTTCCGCGTCATTCCCGAGAGCAATCAGCCCGACGTCATCAACGAAATCGCTGGTTTGGGACACGAAATCGGTTACCACTACGAGGATATGACCATCTGCAATGGTGATGATGTGCAGGCATTCAGTCATTTCTGCAAACAGTTGGGTTATTTCCGCAAGTTCTATCCGGTGAAAACCATCTGCATGCATGGCAGTCCAAGGAGTCAGTACGACGCCAAAGATCTTTGGAAAAGCCATTCGTTCTCATCACTTCAGATTATCGGCGAACCTTATCTAACCACCGATTTTGAAGACGTTTTCTATCTCACCGACACTGGTCGCTGCTGGGATGGTGCAAAATTTAGCGTAAGAGATAAGGTTGAACAGCCATTCAACCTCTCATTCCATACAACCGACGAAATCATCAGAACTATCAACGAGAACAAACTTCCTCAACACCTGATGATTACCACCCATCCTCAGCGTTGGATTGACGCCAAAGGAGCTTGGGTGATAGAATGGGTCAAACAAAATCTCAAGAACCAAATCAAGCGTATAATCATAAAACAATGAAGAAACTTACCAAAGCCAACATAAAATATCTCATCGTCGACATCGCCATCTGGGCTATTGTAACGGCACTCTTGGGATTGTGGCGAATCATCAGCGACAAAGCCGAGATTCTCCCTTATATCTCCTTGTGCGCCATCTTGATGGGCGTTTGGACAATCTCTGGCACGATGATTGGCAAATACCAGCCACTACGTCACAAAAAGAAAAAGAGAATTGTCCTCGAGGCTTTGTATGTGCTTCTGACCACCATGGCAGTCTGCGGTATCTTGGTTGTCACCCGACTGTTTGTCATATCTCCTTTCGTCTTCATGGGCGTTGTACTTACCGTATGGGGAGTCAACATGCTCTATATCTTCCTCCATTTCGCAATGAGATATGCCACCAGTGCCGACGTTCCTCTACCAGAGATTCTGCCAAGAGAGAATGCCAATGTGCTCTTTCCTCAACGCGATTTGACTCCAGAGAAACTGCAGACCATTCAGCAATCTATTTTGCAACAGACCAACAGTCAAGAGGTTGTTGACTGGCTGAGCAACAACACACCGCTCAACAGTTCCAACACGATTGTCTTGTCAACTGCCGAGACGTTCAACATCAACTCATTGGTGACTTTCCGCTACGACTGCTACATCAACCTCAAGCCACTCAACGATGTGCTTGGCATCAACACGATGTTCTGCGCTGTCAACAATAAATTGCCTGACAATGGTTTGTACGTCTGCTGTTTCATAACCCAAGACGAGCAGAAGAAGCGTATGTTGAAACGCTACCCCAAAGGCATCAATTACCTGCTCTACTCGCTCAGCTTCATCCAGAAACGTGTCTTGCCAAAGATTCTGCTGACCAGTCGCATCTATTTCTCCATCACCAAGGGCAAGCAACGCGTATTCTCCAAAACCGAGATTTTAGGTCGCTTGTATTATTGTGGTTTTGAGGTTGTAGAAGAGCAGAAATTCGACGGCATGAACTACGTGGTTGCCCGACGTAAAAACATCCCCGAACCTCAAGAACACAAGCACTATGGGCCACTCATCACCTTGAACCGCGTTGGCAAAGGCGGCAAACGCATCAAGGTCTATAAGATGCGCACCATGCACCCCTACTCTGAATACCTTCAAGGCTATATGTTCGACAAACAGGGTCTGCGAGAAGGCGGTAAGATTGCCAACGACATTCGTGTCAGCACCTTGGGAGCATTCATGCGTAAATGCTGGCTCGATGAGTTGCCTATGTTCATCAACCTCTTCAAAGGCGAGATGAAACTCGTTGGCGTACGTCCTTTGAGCAATCACTACTTCAATCTCTATTCAAAAGAGTTGCAAGAGAAACGCACCAAATTCCGTCCTGGATTGCTGCCTCCGTTCTATGCCGACATGCCTAAAACGCTGGAAGAAATCGAGGCATCAGAGATGCGCTATCTCACCGCTTGCGAAAAGAAAGGTGTCTTCCGTACCGACGTGAGATACTTCCTTTTGATTCTCAAGAACATCATATTCAAACGCGCAAGAAGTCACTAACTTATGGATTATTTCAAACACGAATCAGCATACGTCGACGACAACTGCGTCATCGGCAAAGACACTAAGATATGGCACTTTTCACACATCATGTCAGATTGTGTGATTGGCGAGGCTTGCAACATCGGACAGAACGTGGTCATCTCACCACAAGTCAAGTTGGGACGCAACGTCAAGATTCAAAACAACGTCTCAGTCTACACCGGCGTTATCTGCGAAGATGATGTATTCTTGGGTCCAAGCATGGTGTTTACCAATGTCATCAACCCACGCAGTCATGTAGCAAGGAAACACGAATACAGACAGACACTCATCAGAAAGGGAGCAAGCATCGGTGCCAATGCCACCATCGTCTGCGGTCATGAGATTGGCGCTTACGCCTTGATTGGTGCAGGCACAGTTGTAACCAAAGACGTACCTCCTTTTGCCTTGGTTGTTGGCAATCCTGCCCGACAAATTGGTTGGGTAAGCGAGAACGGACACAAGCTCCAATTCAACGCTGAGGGTATAGCCACCTGTCCAGAGACAGGACAGGTCTACCAACTCAAAGACCACCAGGTTACAAAAATCAAAGACTAAACGACAAACTATTATACAATGAAAAATTTCGCTCTCATCGGTGTTGGAGGTTATATCGCACCTCGTCACCTTCGTGCTATCAAAGACACAGGCAACAACCTCTTGGCAGCCTACGACCGTTTTGATAGCGTAGGCATCATGGACAGTTTCTTCCCAGAAGCCGCTTTCTTTACTGAGCAAGAGTTGTTTGACCGTCACTGCACCAAACTGAAAAAGGCTGGCAACAATATCGACTACGTCTCAATCTGCACACCTAACTACCTCCACGACGCACACATGCGTTATGGTCTGCGCCTGGGTGCTGATGTTATCTGCGAGAAACCTCTCGTCTTGAACCCTTGGAACGTAGACGCTTTGCTTGACATTGAGAAAGAGACCGGTCATCGCATCAACACTATCCTCCAACTTCGTCTGCACCAGGCTATCATCGACCTCAAGAAGAAGAACGACTACATTGCAAGCGTATGTAAGGTGATGCATGTGGATGAGGAACCTGAAGAGTTCGACGAGGACGTTGAAACTCAGGATGCTCCTGATACAACGGAAGAGTAAATGCAAAACATAATGCAGTCCTCATAATGGTATGAGGATTGCATTCAAGAATAAATCAATTAAACCAAATAACAACTAAAACGACTTCGATAATTATGAAGAAGATTATTTTAATTATAAGTTTAATTTTATTATGTAATACAAATGTTTATGCTAAAGAAAAAATTACATTCCAAAGATGCGTTGATGGTGATACTTTTAAAGGAAAAATTACAGAAGTTGATGAACATACAGTAAAAGTTAAAGATATAAATAGAATAGAAAAATATTATAATGGTAATATATTAAATATAGGTAAATGTTTGATGCTTGATAATATTAAAGA
>CALEJM010000043.1 GCA_937898265.1 uncultured Porphyromonadaceae bacterium | reverse complement strand
CTCTGGTCAATGCAGTTGCCTGGCACCTTAGGGATAACCCCGATTATGACCCGAACAGTCCGGCTGTCGGTCTGGTTCACCGCATTGATAAAGACACTTCGGGCTTGTTGGTCGTAGCCAAGACGGAAGACGCTAAGGCTCATTTGGGTAAGCAGTTCTTCGACAAGACTACCTCACGCACCTATCACGCCCTCGTCTGGGGAGTGATGAAAGACGACAACGGCACTGTGGATGGTGACCTCGGACGTGACCCTCACGACCGTCTCCGTTTCTGCGTGTTCCCCAACGGCGAAAACCCATTGGCAAAACATGCCGTAACCCATTTCTCTGTCGTGGAGCGTTTCACCTACGCCACCCTCGTGGAGTGTCGATTGGAGACGGGACGCACCCATCAGATTCGCGTTCACATGCGTCATATCGGTCATCCGCTCTTCTCCGATGCTCGCTATGGTGGTGCTGAGGTGTTGAAAGGTAATATGTTTGGTGACTACCGACAGTTTATCCGCGACTGCTTCGACGCCTGTCCACGTCAGGCACTCCATGCCCAGACACTCGGCTTTACCCACCCAACGACAGGGGAACGTATGAGCTTCTCGGTGCCTTATCCTGCCGACTTCAAAGACCTCGTTGAGCGCTGGCACAACTATACCCATTCGCAAATCAAGGCTTAAGCTCGCCCAAACATGCGTCTCTCCAAACTCATAACGACACTGCTCCTGCTGCTGATGCCTCTTGGGGTGTTTGCCTATATCAGCGTCTCGCCGCAGACCGTCCGCTTTCGTGGCATCGGCGACCTCAAAAAGGTCAACGTGAGTCATAGTGGAGGCTGGAGTTTTGGTCTGCCAGTAGAGGAGTGGATCTTCTGTTCGCAGGATGCCAACGTCCTCTCCATCGAATGTTACAAGAACTTTGACGACACTACCCGCATTGCCCACCTGACTCTCACCTCAGGCAACTCCTCAACCACCATCACCATCATCCAAGAACCGTTCAAACCAACCATCTCCAACACCATGGCAGCCGAGGAGCAGTCGTCTACTGTTGGCAACAAGGAGTTTGAGGTGAACGGCGTTCGTTTTCAGATGATTTATGTGTCGGGCGGACGTTTTACAATGGGTGCCACCTATGCCCACTCCGCCGATGCCTACGAGACTGAACTACCCGCTCATGCTGTGGAACTCTCCAGTTTCTATCTCGGCGAGACCGAGGTGACACAGGCACTCTGGAAGGCGGTCATGGGAACTAATCCAAGTAGCGTCAAAGGTGACAACCTCCCCGTGGACAATGTCAGCTGGGTTGACTGTTGGGAGTTTATTCGCAAACTCAACCGACTGACAGGCGCCCAATTCGTCTTACCTACCGAGGCACAGTGGGAATATGCGGCTAAGGGAGGCAATAGGCACGTTACCTATAAATTTGCAGGTCACGCCCTTGCCAATGAGGTGGCATGGAACTTCAGTAATGCCATTGGACGACTGCATAGCGTCAAGACCCTCAAACCTAATTCCTTGGGTTTCTATGATATGAGTGGTAATGTCTGGGAGTGGTGCAACGACTTCTTCGACCTCTATACCAACCGCTCAGCCACCAATCCGACGGGTCCGCAGACGGGAGTCTACCGCGTGATGCGTGGTGGAGCCAGCGACGAGATGGAACGCCGTTGTCGTGTTACCTGTCGCAGTGGTACTCAACCCACCAACCGTGCCGATCACCTCGGATTGCGTCTAGCCATGAAGTGTGATAAATAATCTCCTATGACTTCTTGCCCCTTTTCCCTTCGTCTGCTTCTCCTCTCAGTCTTGCTGATGGGCATGCTCTCGTTGCAGGCACAAACTGCTACGCCCGCCGTCAAGCGCGTGGTGGTCAAGGGTGTTGCCTTCAATATGATTCGTGTGGAAGGGGGTAGTTTTATGATGGGAGCCACCGCCGAACAAGGCAGTGGAACCGATGACGTAGAACGTCCTGTTCATAAAGTCAGACTCTCGAGCTATTATTTGGGCGAGACGGAGGTGACGCAAGCTTTGTGGAAAGCTGTGATGGGAGCCAATCCAAGTCATTTCGTTGACAACGAGAAACCTGTTGAGAGTGTCTCTTGGGCTGATTGCCAACGCTTCATTCGACAACTTAACGAATTGACAGGACTCTGTTTCCGACTCCCTACAGAGGCTGAGTGGGAGTTTGCTGCCCGAGGCGGCAACCGCTCTCAGAACCATCGTTTTTCTGGTAGTTCCGATGTAGAATCGGTGGCTTGGGTGCTCTCCAACAGTCGCGATGCTACCCATCGAGTAAAACAGAAGCGTCCCAACGAATTGGGCATCTACGATATG
>CALEJM010000042.1 GCA_937898265.1 uncultured Porphyromonadaceae bacterium | reverse complement strand
GCCGTTATTCTGTTGAGCGACTGAAGAATCAGCAACGTCCGCCACGTCATCATCGTGACGAAGGACATACCAAACGTAAGGATGGTGAGCGCTCCAAACGAGACGACAAACCACGCAACGCTAAGAGCGATAAGCCATGGCGTAAGAACAGATAAATAGCAAAGAGTTGGCCCGTGAGGTCAACTCT
Source organism: uncultured Porphyromonadaceae bacterium (assembly GCA_937898265.1). Lineage (GTDB taxonomy): Bacteria > Bacteroidota > Bacteroidia > Bacteroidales > Paludibacteraceae > HGM05398. Next base: position 3,990 of record CALEJM010000042.1, on the reverse strand, counting down.
TTTTTGTTTTCTGCGCTGTTTCACACCTTTGTCGCGACTCGGCATATCCAAGCAAGCTTGGTTCTGCTCTCGCTGCTCCAAAGGTACGGTTTGCACTACCTTTGCTTCGCAAGGTAGGCTGCGGTTCGGAAAAATCCAAATAAATTTGGTTTTTCGCTCACCTTGCACTACCTTTGCATTCGAAATAATAACATAACAAATAGACGAATGAAAAGAACAATTGATGAGAGCCAACTACCTTATCTAAGGTTGCTTTCAAAGAGTTTTCCAACCATCGCTGCTGCCAGTACCGAGATCATCAACCTCGAGGCTATCATGAATCTTCCGAAAGGAACAGAATATTTCCTTTCTGATATTCATGGCGAGTACGAGGCATTCCAACATGTGATGAAGAATGCTTCTGGCTCTGTACAACGAAAAGTTAATGAACTGTTTGGTGATACCCTTCGCGAACAAGAGAAACGCGACCTCTGCACGCTGATCTACTATCCTCACGAGCGTCTCGAGATGGTCAAACCACAAGAGAAAAATCTCAACGAGTGGTATATGGTCACTTTGATTCAGTTGGTGAAAGTGTGTCAGGCTGTCTCTTCTAAATATACACGCTCCAAAGTGCGCAAGGCACTCCCTGCTGAATTCTCCTATATCATTCAAGAGCTGATGCACGAGAGTCTCAACGACCCCAACAAACAAGCTTATCTCAAGGTCATCCTCTCAACCATCATCAATATCAATCGTGCCGACGAGTTTATCATCGCACTCAGCGAGGTGATTCAACGCCTGATTATCGACTCACTCCATATCGTAGGCGATATCTACGACCGTGGTCCTGGTGCACACGTCATCATGGATACCCTCATGAACTATCACGATGTTGATATCCAATGGGGCAACCACGACATCCTCTGGATGGGTGCTGCTTGCGGCAACGAGAGCTGTATTGCCAACGTGATTCGTATCTGCATGCGCTACGGCAACCTCACCACCCTTGAAGATGGCTACGGCATCAACCTCCTTCCTTTGGCCACCTTCGCCATGGACACCTATGGCGAAGACCCTTGCACGGTGTTCCAACCAAAACTGAAGTTTGCAGACGTCAAATACTCCGACAAAAACGCACAGCTGATTGCGAAGATGCAGAAGGCTATCAGCATCATCCAATTCAAACTGGAGGCTGCTATCATCGCACGCCATAAGGAATATAATATGGACGACCGCAACCTCCTCCACTGCATCGATTTCGAACGTGGCGTCTTGAAAGTCAACGGTCAGGAATATGCAATGTTGGATACCAACTTCCCAACCGTCAACCCTGCCGACCCATACGCACTTACACCAGAAGAGGCTGAGTTGGTTACCAAACTTCGCAACTCTTTCGTCAACAGCGAACGCCTCCACAAACACATGCGCTTCTTCTTCTCAAATGGCTCTATGTATCTGGTGCAAAACGGCAACCTCATGTTCCATGCCTCTATCCCATTGAATGAAGACGGCTCGTTCAAACAAGTCACCGTTGGCAATCGTCAGCTCGCTGGCAAGGCGCTGCTTGACGAGGTGGACCGTCTGGTGCGTGAAGCTTATTTCAAGACAGGCGATGCCGACGAGCAACTCTTCGCCCTCGACTATATGTGGTATCTCTGGTGCGGTGCCGATGCTGCTCCTTTCGACAAGAGCAAGATGGCAACCTTTGAGCGCTATTTCGTAGCCGAGAAGGAGTTGCACAAAGAGGTGAAAGGCCATTACTACAAACTCCGTGAGCAGGCTGATGTCTGCGAACGTATCCTTGATGAGTTTGGCGTGACGGGCGAACATCGTCATATCATCAACGGTCACGTGCCAGTGAAGACCATCAAGGGCGAAAACCCAATCAAGGCAGACGGTAAGATGTTTGTTATCGACGGCGGCTTCTCACGTGCTTACCAACCAGAGACCGGTATCGCAGGTTATACACTTGTATACAACTCTCAAGGTCTCCAACTCGTTCAGCACGAACCGTTCACATCTACCAAACGTGCCATCGAAGAAGGATTGGATATCCGCTCCATGCGCACCATCGTAGAATTCAACAGTCAGCGTATGCTTGTGCGCGACACCGACAAAGGTCGTCAGTTGGCACGCGAAGTTGAAGAACTTCGCTCGCTGTTGGTTGCCTACCGTTATGGTCTGATCAAAGAGAATAACAAATAGATTGTACCCTCACTGATAATAACGAGCCCCGGAGCAGTTTGCTTCGGGGCTCATTATTTATGTGGGGATGGTTGTTACTGCTTTATCCATTGGATAATTGACTCTATCACTTCGGGCGAGATGGTTTCTTCGATCTCGATATACTCGGTTACCATGCCTGTTGTGCAGTGTTGGAACAGATGGTTCAGTCCTTCAAAGCGGCGGATGGTGGCTTGAGGAACTGCTTGTTGGATTGCCTGTAAGTTGATTTCGTGGTTTACCTGAATGTCTTTGGTGCCGTTGAGTGCCAAAAGCGGACAGCGAATCTTCTTCAGCTCGGCTGAGGCGTCGATATTCAAAAAGGCGTTGAACCATGTGGAACGAGCCTGTTGGTCGACGGCACGGAGATTGGTCAACAGATTTTCGCCAAGACCTTTGTAGGCATCGTAGTTGTTGAAAGGACGTTGTTTGATGGCTGCTGTGAAAATCTCGTCCAAAGCTTGACTATAGAGGTCGACTAAAGAGGCTGGCACTTGACTAAGGGTGAGAATGTCGCGATTCTGTTGAATGAGTGTCTCTTTGCCGCTCACTGCCATACCAGCCAACGAGATGGCGAAGTCTACCTTGCCGTCTGCTGCAATGAGAAGGGCAATCGTGCCACCTTCGCTGTGTCCCATGATGCCAACGCGAGAGAAACCACGTTGTCGAAGGAGTGAGATTCCTCCGAGAGCATCGTCGCGAAAATCGTAAGTAGTGGCTGTGACTCCGTTGCCTGTTGACCTGCCGAATCCGCGGTCGTCATAGCGAAGGGTTGCAATGCCTTGTCGGGCGAGCGCGTCGGCAAGAACGGCAAACGGTTTATGCTCCATGAGTTCTTCGTCGCGGTTTTGGAGTCCGCTGCCTGTCACCATGACCACAACAGGTGTGTTCTTGTTGTATTTCTCTGGTAGAGTCAGCGTGCCACTGAGTGTGGCATCGGCAACACTCCATGAGACCTCTTCTGTTGTATATGGGAAAGGAGCGGTCGGTGTTTGTGGACGAAGACGTTGCTTGCTGTTGGGAGTCAGACGGAGTGGAAGAGTCATTCCGTTCTGACGATAGGTGCCCTCGATGAGGGTGTCGCTTTTCATCAAACCATCATAGGAGGCGCCGATGAGTGGAATCTGAATGCTTACCATGCCTGGGAACGGTTTGGTCAGTTGGGTACGAATACCTTTGGCGCCTTGTGCGGGCACAGAGAGTTGACAGCCGTCGTCGTTGAACGAAAATTCCAGTTCCAACTTAGAACCACCAACCTCTAAGGCTCCGCTCCAGACGCCAGTCTGAGCGTTGAGTAGGAGATTGGATACGGATAAAACGAGAAGAAGAGTGAGAATCTTTTTCATATCAGTTAGTGTTAATTGTTTTTAGGTGCAGGGATAGAGGCGGCATAGGCGCTGTTGATGAGTCCGAGGACGGCACTGATGGTGAAGAGTGTCTCGATGCCAAGCACTTTCCATATCCAACCGCCAAGCAGAGCCACGAAGATGGTGATGAGGTGGTTGACGGAGATGCCGGTGGAGAGGGTGGCTCGGAGTTCTTCAGGAGAGTCGGAGATATGCTGGACATAGACGCCTGAAGCCATGGAAGCGAGTGAGATGACCGCATCGAAGACATAGTTGATGCAGCAGACAATGAAGGCAATGTGCATTGACGAGAAGAAGAACTTCGTCTGGCAGGAGGTGCCGAATCCTGTCTGCCATGACGAGTTCGACGTGAAGATCCGCATCAGGGCGTGTGCGCTCAACCGCGCGGACCTCATGCAGCGGCAGGGCATCTACGCGC
>CALEJM010000041.1 GCA_937898265.1 uncultured Porphyromonadaceae bacterium | reverse complement strand
ATAATTATTCCTCCCCATTTTGGGTTTCTGTTTCTTCTTCGGCAACAACGTCTTCTGCTACTTCTTCAACAGCAGGAGCAGCGGCAGCGCCAAAGAATTTGCTATAGTTGCCGAGGCAGTCTTTGAGCATGGTCTCAACACCTTTTGAGGTGATGGTACCGCCTGAGATGGCGTCAACTTGGTCTTGACCGTCAGCGGTCTGACCTTTTTTCATCACGGCGATTGAGGCGAAAGCGCCTTCGTTCATCACGTGTTTGCCCTCAAATTGTTGTTGGAACTCTTTGTCGGCGATTTTGGCACCGAGACCTGGAGTTTCGCCAGCGTGTGAGAAATAGACGCCATAGACGGTATTTCTGTCTTCGTTGAATGCGATATAGCCCCAGATTGCGCCCCAAAGACCTGCACCATTCAGAGGAATGATGTATTTGGTTTCGCCTTCGATTTCTGCTACATAGATTGGGAGTTCGCCTTCAGCGATTTTGCGACCGAAGTCGATGTCTTCGCCAAGGGAGCCGTCCTCGTTGAGCAAGCAGTAGTGCTTGATGGTGTTGTTGTAGAGCGCTTCGGCGTCAGCACCAGCGAGGTTGATGGCTGGCATTGAGCTGAGAATTTGTTTTTTCTTGTCGAGCTCTACGTTCTTGTCTTGTCTGTCTTTCAACAAGCCGGAGGTTACTGAGAGTAACAAAGCCACGATAGCAACAATTACTATAGTATATATAATAATGTATACGTTGCTATTCTTGTTGAATCCTTTCTTTTGTTCGTTTTCTGCCATGGCTTTCCTTATTTTGTTGAAATACGTTTCATTCTTCTCTTGATGTTTCTTTGAACTACGAAGTAGTCGATGAGGCAGCCGAAGATGTTCATCAACAGGATGGCGAGCATCATGCCCTCAGGATAGCCTGGGTTCAATACTCTGACTACTACGGCCATCAAACCAATCAAGAAACCATAAATCCATTTGCCACACTCTGTGCGAGCTGATGTCACAGGGTCTGTTGCCATGAAGACTGCACCGAAGGCGAAGCCACCGAGTACGAGGTGTTCGTACCAAGGGAGGTGTGCGATTGCGGTGTCAGGACCCCATTGGTTGAATGCAAATGCGGTGAGTGCGCCACCAACGAATACTGAGAGCATGGTTTTCCAGCTTGCTACGCCGGTGATGATGAGCAGTGCTGCGCCGATGAGGATGGCCAGTGTGCTGGTCTCACCGATTGAGCCAGGAATCATACCGAGGAATGCTTCTTTGAATCCGATGGCGTTGCCGAGGATATCGTGGTAGGCAGCGGTTGATTCAGCTGATGTTGCGAGCTGACCAAGTGGTGTTGCGCCTGATACGATGTCGAGTTTCTCGCCTGCTGCCCAGCCGAATACGCCGTTTGAGCGAACCCATACTTGGTCGCCAGACATTGAGGTTGGGTAAGCGAAGAAGAGGAATGCACGGGTTACCAATGCTACGTTGAAGATGTTGTAGCCGGTGCCGCCGAATACTTCTTTTGCGAAGATTACGGCGAAGGCGGTTGCCAAGCCGAGCATCCAGAGTGGGGTGTCAACAGGCACAATCATTGGGATCAGGATACCTGATACGAGGAAGCCCTCTTGGATTTCTTCTTTTTTGATTTGTGCGCTGGTGAACTCGATGCCGAGACCTACGATGTAAGACACCAAAAGTTTTGGCAGTACGGCAAGGAAGCCGAACCAGAATTGGTTCCAGAAGGTGGCTTCTTCGCAGCCGATGGCAAGGAAGTGTTGATAACCTACGTTCCACATGCCAAAGAGAAGGGCAGGTATCAAGGCTATCACAACTGTGATCATGAGTCGCTTGGAGTCGATGGCGTCATGGATGTTCACACCGCTCTTTGAGGTGGTGTTTGGCACAAACATGAAAGTTTTGAAACCATCGAAAACCGAGTGAAGCTTCGATAGCTTGCCGCCTTCGGAGAAGGTGGGCTCGAGTCTATCTACAGTTTTCTTTAAAAAATTCATATTGCTTGAAGTTTTGTTTTTTCTTGTTGTGATTATTCAAGTTCGCCACGCATGTAGTCCAAGGCTTCGCGAACGATGCGTTGAATCTCGATTTTAGAGGTGCAGACGTATTCGCAGAGTGCGAGGTCTTCTGGAACTACCTCGTAGGCACCGAGTTGTTCCATCTTGTCGAGGTTTTTGGCGATCATGGCTTTCACGAGTTGCTCTGGCATGATGTCCAATGGGAACACTCTTTCGATCTCGTTGCTGGCGATGAAGGCACGGAGGCCGCCGAGAACGCGAGCGTCGAATTTGAATGTTTTGTTCTTGTTGAGGCATTTGGCCAGTTTGGCTGTGAAGAGGCTGCTGTTGCTGAACATGTTGAAGCGAGGTGCGATCCAGCCGAACATTTCGTCTTCGGTGTCGCCTTCAGCGATGACGCTGATTTCGTTTTTCAATGGGTTCAGGAAGGCAACTTCGCAGCAAGGTGTGCCGGTGAGCACGTTGCCGTTGATGACGCGGAGTTTTTTGTCGTTGTTGAGGTTGCCGTCGGTGAGGTCAGCCACTGGGGTGCCTACCACTGCTTTCACATATTTAGGTGCCTTGACTTCTGGGCCTGCTACTGCAACGGTTTTAGTGAAGTCCACCTTGCCGGTGCGGAGGAATTGGCCGAGGAGAGCCACGTCTTGTACGTTCATTGTCCAAACCACTTCGCCTTTGTTGATAGGGCAGAGCATGTTGATTTGGGTGCCGGTGAGACCTGCTGGGTGTGGGCCGTTGATTTCGTTGACCTCAACGTCTTTCATGTTGCGGAGGGCTGCACTTGTCTCGGCATTCACTGTGTAGTAGAGTTTGCCTGAGGTGAGTTTTGCCAATGCAGAGAGACCTGCTTGAACGTCGGCTTCACGGCCAGCCAATACGTAGTTGTAGTCGGCTGCGAGTGGAGCGGTGTCGAAGGCAGACACGAAGATGTTGTTAGGTGTTACTTCGGGATTAGCCACAACGCCGTAAGGACGTTGCATGATGAATGCGCCGAAGCCGCTACCAAATACCACGTTGCGGAGGTTTTCAGGTGTGAGTGAGCCGGTTTCGAATTGTTCGTAGGCTTGCTCGTCAGCTACATTTACTGATACGTAGAGCAATTTACGACGGTCGCCACGCTTTACTTCAGCCACGGTGCCGCTTACTGGCGATGTGACTTTGAGTTCAGGGTGTTTCTTGTCGAAGAACAATACGCTACCAACCTTAACTGCATCACCCTCTTTCACTGCAACTTTTGGGGTCAGACCGTGGAAATCGTCAGGCACCAAAGCCACGGTTTGTGGCTTGCGGGCGGCTGCCGTTTCCTGGGTTGCGATGCCAGAGATGGCAATGTTTAATCCTTTTTTTACTTTTAAGGTTTCCATATAAATGAAATTACGTTTGTTTTCCTTGTTTGCTAATTGCTTGTACACTAATACGATGCGGTGAACTCGTTGATACGAGCCCATCGCTAGCAAATCAACTGCAAAGATAGTATCTTTTTTGATATAACCTACATTTTTTTTGACTTCATATTCTAATTTTTTGAAATCTTTGCGCGTGATTTTGGTAGGCAAAGAAAATCAAGCCGTTACGAGGTGTCGTAGCGGCTTGATTCTTTATATTTTGTATGATAGGTGTGCGGAGGGTTATTTCAGGAATCCCTGACGGCGGAGTGCCTCCATGAGTCCGTCGCTCATTGCTTCGTTGTCTCGACGGGTGTAGCGGATGTCGGTGAAGATTTGGGCGAGGGTCTCTTTGTTGTTGATTTCCACGAAGTGTCGGTTTTCTTCCAACGCCTCTTTCTCGGCGTAGTGGCGGTCGATGTCGGCTGGAGTGTAGTTGTGGTAGGTCTCTTCGTGAACGAAGGCAGGCACGTCGAGGCGGTCGGAAAGAGCAGGCTCTTCGTCGGGCCAACCCACTGTGAGTGTGGCTACTGGCATCACGAGTTGAGGCAGTTTCAACGTGTCGATAATCATCTGTGGCATGTAGACCGTGGTGCCGAGGAAGCAGAGTCCAAGTCCCTCTTCTTCAGCTAGGTTGCAGAACGTCTGGGTGAAGAGCAGCGCGTCGGTGGCTGCATTCATGAACGACAGGAAATTGTCGTAACCTGGGTTGGCCTTGCGGTTCTCGCACCAAGTGGTGGTGCGGCGGAAGTCGGCGCAGACGGTGAGCACTACGGAGCATCCCTTGACCATAGGTTGGTTGAAGTGGGCGGGCGCGAGGGCGGCTTTCTGAGCCTCATCGCGGGTAACCACAACAGAATAGAGTTGGAGATTGCCCATTGTTTGTGTGCGTGAAGCCTGGGCAAACAGTTTGTTGAGCAACTCGTTAGAGACCTCTTTGGAGGTATATTTGCGTATTGTGCGTCTGGTGTTGATTGTATTCATCGGGATTGAGTTTTTAGAGTGCAAAGATAGCAAAATAGTC
>CALEJM010000040.1 GCA_937898265.1 uncultured Porphyromonadaceae bacterium | reverse complement strand
CAACAAGATGACCTACAAAGCCAGCGTAGTGCCTATGGGCGTTCGCATCGCCGAGAGAGGCACCTATACCTTCTCGTTGAACGGCGCCACCACCGCAGCCTCACAGGTAATTCTTCATGACAAAGTACGCAACACCTTCACCGACTTGAAGCAACGCGACTACACCTTCACTGCCGCAGCTGGCACCCTCGACACCCGCTTTGAGTTGAACATCAACTTCGCACCAATCACCACCCCATCCATCGACAACGACGGCACTGGCATGACCCTCGACGTGCTCACCACCGAACGCGGCATCGTAGTCAACGGACTCCCTGAAGGAGCATCCATCCAACTGGCCGACGCCTCAGGCAAAGTGATTACACGCCAATACGCCACCAGCGAGACCATGACCCTCCCACAACTCGTGCCAGGCATCTACTTCCTGATGGTGAACCACAACAACGAAGTTTCTTCACACAAACTCACCGTTAGATAAAACTGGCCAACCTCTGGCAGTTGCAAACTCGTCCCTTCCACCTCGGAAGTCGGCGAGTTTTTTCATCTATTAAAATACATTATAATATAGTGTATCGTTGATTTCAAAAAAAATTGCTACTTTTGCAACGTGATAAAAAAGGCACTTAGAAGTACACTCACACTGATACTCATCGTCGTATTTTGTGTGGCAGGCAGCGGAATGAACATCTATCATTTCTGCTGCAAAGCGTGTGCAAATCAGTGTCTTGAGATATATTTTGGACTGACAGAATGTCACGATGTTCACGAACATCACCACTGCAAAGACCACGAATGCCACTGCGGCCACCATCACCACCACGACGCCGACAATCACGACTGTGAACACCTCGAGCGCCATGGTAGCGACTGCAGTCTCACCCGTATCAGCAACGACGAGACACTCCCAACAAGCACTCTCGAACCTCAGCAGCCCGATGTTGAAATCCTTGCCACAGAGCCTCTCGACGAGCTATTGCTCTGCAGCATAACTTCTTCAGCATCCATTCTCCCCCCACACCACTACACTCCGCCTGGCGGGCGGGAAGCATTGAGGGACAACTGTATCCTTCGCATTTGATTTAAGGTTGAATCAATTCGCTGTGCATCAATAATTTGAACGCACACGCCACCCTTTTATTCAACAAACAATCAAATGCTCATCTAATGAAAAAATCATACATACTTATCCTCTTCGCCTTGATGCTTGCTGCTGTTGACATGCAAGCACAACAACTGCGCGGTCGTATCCTCGACGCCAATTCGGGCGAGCCAATCATCGGCGGCAACGTCCTTTGGAAAGACACCGGCATGGGCGCAGTCACCGACTTGGACGGTTATTTCAATATTGACATTCACCCCGTTCAAGACCAACTCATCGTGCGCTACGTAGGCTACAAAAACGACACCATCACCGTGACCAACACCAACGAACTTCTTGAAATCTACATAAAAGAAGATGCTGTATTGCTGACCGACGTAGTCATCACTGGCCGCAAAGCTTCAACCGTCACCTCCCGACTCAATGCCGGACAAAGTCAGACCCTCACGGGCGACGAACTCTGTAAAGCTGCCTGCTGCAATCTCTCCGAGAGTTTCGAGACCAACGCCTCAGTCGACGTAGCCTACAGCGACGCAGCCACAGGCGCCAAGACCATCCGTATGCTCGGACTCTCAGGCACCTACGTTCAGATGTTGAGCGAGAACACCCCCGGCGTTCGCGGCCTGGCAGCCAACTACGGCATGGAGTATATCCCTGGTTCATGGATGGAGAGCATCCAAGTGTCGAAGGGCACCTCATCAGTCATCAACGGCTACGAGGCAACCACCGGACAAATCAACGTAGAATACATCAAACCCCAAAAAGCCGCACCTATCGCCATCAACGGCATGCTCAACCACATGCTCCGTGCCGAGGTGAACGCCACTGGTGGTTGGGAACTCACTCCAGTAGTCTCCACAGCCGTCTTGGCACACTACAAGACCGAACCAATGGAACACGATGGCAACGGCGATGGATTCCTCGACTTGCCTAAAAACCAACAAATCAACGCACTCAACCGTTGGTACATCAAGACCGACCGCTATACCGGACAACTCCTCTTCCGCGGTCTCTACGACGAGCGCCACGGCGGTCAGACTGCTCAAGCTGCTGGCGACAGAACACGCTATGGCATCGACATCAAGACCACTCGCTACGAAGGCTTTATGAAGAACGGCTATGTGTTCGACAAAGAGAAAGGCACCAGCATCGGTTTGATTCTCAGTGCTTCGTTCCATCATCACGACTCCGAGTACGGTAAGACCATCTACGATGCCAAACAGACCAACATCTACTTCAACGGCATCTTCCAGACCAACTTCACCGACGACCACAAACTCTCAACCGGTGTGAGCGTGAACTACGACAAATACAACGAAAAACTTCTTTGGGACCCAACCTTTGAGGGTTACCAACGCTATATACAAAGCAACGACTTCAATCGCAGCGAGTTGACAGCTGGTATCTTTGCAGAGTACTCCTACAACTACACCGAGACACTCTCCTTGATTCTTGGTCTGCGCGGCGACTACAGCAACCGCTTCGGTTTCTTTGCTACACCACGTTTCAACATCCGCTACGCCCCATGGGAGTGGCTGAACATCCGCACTTCAGTGGGTCTTGGCTACCGCTCGCCTAACATCATCAGCGACAACAGTTTCATGTTGCCAAGTAGCCGTGACATCTACTTCTACGAGAACTACCAAGGCGATGCTCTGAAGAAGTTCCGTCAGGAGCGCGCTCTCAATGCCGGCGCCAGCCTCACCTTCCACATTCCTATCCAAGCCAAGGAACTTCGTGTGACTGCCGAATACTACTATACTCATTTCTTCGAGAGCGTAGTTGCCGACATGGACTCCGATCCTCATAAGATTCTCTTCTACAACCTTGACGGCGGACGTAGCTATGCAGGCAGTTTCCAAGTAGAGGCAGAGATGGAGATTCTCCGCGGCTGGACCATGACAGCAGCCTTCCGTCATACCGACGTGAAACAAACCATCGGCGGCGTGCTTCGCGAGAAACCACTGGTAAACCGCTTCAAAGGATTGATTACCACCAGCTATCAGACCCCACTGAAGAAATGGCAGTTTGACCTCACCGCACAATTCAACGGCGGCGGTCGCATGCCAGACGGATTCATCAGTCAATACGACGGTCAGAAGCAATATCGCCTCAGCGACGACGGCAAGACACTCAACTATCGTTGGTACCCTCAGTTGATGGCTCAGGTCACCCGTTACTTTAAAAATTGGTCAATTTACGTAGGTGGAGAAAACCTTACGAACTTTAAGCAGTCTAATCCTATAGTAAACGGTGAAGACCCATTCAGTGCCAACTTCGACGGTTCGATGGCATGGGGCCCAATCCACGGCGCAATGGCCTACATCGGCTTCCGCTGGGCAATCGACAAGGATTTCCAGAAAGCCAAAGACCGTTTCGCCAACCGCAACAAATAAACAAGCTAATATTAACTCATAAAACAATATCACATTATGAAAAAAATCATCTTCACACTTGCTCTCGTGCTTGTAGCATTCGTTGGCATGAACGCAGAGAAAGTCACCACACGTCTCTATATCCCAGATATGGAGTGCAACAATTGCAAAGCTAAGGCTGAGAAATCACTCTCTTACATCAAAGGTGTAAAAGACTTGAAAATCGACCTCGAGCAACGCATGGTAACCATCACTTACGATGACGCCAAAACCACTATCGCTAAAATCCAAGAGCAACTCCTCAAGGACACCAAATTCGCTTCTAAAGAAGTAAAACAAGGCTGCGGCAAATGCGGCGGTCAATGCACTGGCGCTTGCAAAGGTCATGAGCACGCTCACGGCGAGGCTTGCAAAGGTCACGACCACAGCCAATGCCAAGGTCACAAAGAGGGTGAACACAAATGCAACGGCGAACACCACCACGGTGAGGCTTGCCAAGGCCACGACCACAGCCAATGTCAAGGTCACAAAGAGGGCGAGCACAAATGCAGTGGCGAGTGCAAAGGTCACGACCACAGCCAATGCCAAGGCCACAAAGAAGGCGAGCACAAATGCAACGGTCAATGCCAAGCTCAACCACAAAAGACCCAAAAGAAAAAATAATCTCTCTTAGATTATCAAACAGCAAGGGCGAACCGATTTCTCGATTCGCCCTTCTTTTATAATTTGGTAAGGAAAATCTATTTCAAAAGAGCACGCACTGCCAGTTCGTAGGAGCGGAGACCAAAGCCGACGATAGAGCCGACCACAGCCGCCTGCAACAACGAGTGATGACGCACCTCTTCGCGTCGATAGACATTGCTGATATGCACTTCCACCACCGGAGCCGGCACAGCAGCCACCGCATCGGCAATGGCCACAGAGGTATGGGTATAAGCTGCAGCATTCAACACAATGCCATCCACTTCAAAGCCTTGCTGCTGAATCATCGTCACCAATTCACCCTCCACATTCGACTGAAACAGACGAAATTCCACCTGTGGGAAGAGGGTTTGAAGTTCCTTCATATAGTCGTCGAAACCGACAGAACCGTAGATCTCCGGTTCGCGTTTGCCTAACAGATTGAGGTTAGGACCGTTGATGATTGCAATTACCGACATAGCGCGTTTGAAATTTTCTGCAAAGATAAAGATTATATTCCTCATTCGCAAATCAGAAAGAAATTTATCGAAAACAAGAGTTAATCTACCACCAAAACCAAATTCTAACCTCCTAACTCACAACGCATAGAGCACCCACCAAAAGTTAATACCGAAAGAATTTGCGAAAAACGGGAGAAAAAGTGTCTCTAATTGAAAAAATGAGTGTAAATTTGCAAAGCAAATAAAATGAGCGACTGCGAAGTGTGGAGCAATAATCCAAGATAATACAAATGTTACAAAAATAAAAGGATAATAACAATGACAGTAAAATTTGAAGGACAAGACAGACGTCAAGCTAAATTAGATAAAGTAATGAAAGAATACGGTATAAAAAATCTTGAAGAAGCAAGAGAAATATGCCTTGCAAAAAATATTGATGTTGATGCTATTGTAAAAGGTATTCAACCTATCGCTTTTGATAATGCTGGTTGAGCATATACAATGGGTGCAGCTATCGCGCTTAAAGAAGGCGTTGCTTCCGCTGCTGAAGCTGCCGAGAAGATTGGTATTGGCTTGCAAGCTTTTTGCATTCCGGGTTCTGTTGCTGATGACCGCAAAGTTGGTCTCGGACACGGAAACCTCGGAGCTCGCCTCCTTTCAGAAGAAACACAGTGTTTCGCATTCTTGGCTGGTCACGAATCATTCGCTGCAGCTGAAGGTG
>CALEJM010000039.1 GCA_937898265.1 uncultured Porphyromonadaceae bacterium | reverse complement strand
CCGCTGTGAGCGGGAAGGTTTCGCACGTCGTCGATGGTCTGCCGCTGTGAGCGGGAAGGTTTCGCACGTCGTCGATGGTCTGCCGCTGTGAGCGGGGAGTTTTCGCACATCGTCGATGGTCTGCCGCTGTGAGCGGGAAGCTTTTGCCTGCAGGATTTTCCCTCTCGCCGTTCGTCGGGACGGAAAAGTTGTCGACTTTTGGGACCTCGCCGACCGTCGGGGAGCTTTCGCGCGTTCTCAATAATACGGAGTAAAGAGATTTTGCTTAAAACAGCTTCTTCCAAACGGGATATCCCATCTGTTTTCTTAGTTTGATTTTGCGCACGAGGTTCAATGGCTTGCGTGGGAGACGGCCGTAGTGGTTGTCTACGAAGTCGTCGACCGCTTGGAGTACGTTCTCACCATTGTGCCCCTCGCGGTGTGCCTCGTGGTGGAGGGTGTAGGCCATGATGTCGTCCATCAGCGACTGCGGACGGGTGAGCGCCTGCTCGATGGCAGGGGCGACGTCGTCGGGCTGTTGAACATCGATGAGGTGAGGGCCGGGGTGCGAGTTGCGGAACGTGACGACAGGCTTGCCTAAGAACATGAACTCAAGGATGATGGACGAACTGTCGCACAGCATCACATCGGCATCATGGAGCAGTCCGAGTTTGTCGGGTCCCTCAAAGAACGTCACGTTGTCATGCTCTGCTGCCAACTGCTTGTAGGCGGAGATGATCTCCGGGTCGTTGAGCTTCGGGTGGAAGGTGATGACCCATTCCCATGGCTTCGACGTTGCCATCGTGCGGATCGCCCGGGCGAGATGAGGGGCTGAGCAGACATTCTTTGTGAACGTCGGGGCGTAGAGGATGCGTGGACGAGGGTTCTGCGGCAGCGTCTGCATCGCTTTTGAGAAATAGGTGTCGGCCTTGGTCCAGCCCGTCTCATAGACGCGGAAGAAACGGTGCTTCGACTCCAGCTCCTTGAAATAAGGGGTGGACGAAGGGCCCTGCGTGCAATAGATGTCAAACCATCCGCGGATGGTGAAATGGTCGTCAACGGCCTCGTAACGCTTCTGTATGGCATAGCCGTGGAAGAGCGCCACCTTGATGCCCGGAAAGAAGTCGGGGATATAATTGCCCGGCGCAAAGACAGCCACGGGGTCGAACGCCTCCACCTCGGCAAACGAACGGAGCTGCAGCTCGTCGGCAAGGAGTCCGTTGTCGCAGCCAGGCTCTATGAACCAGGCAGCCGTGGCACCACGCTGACGGATGGCCTCCTGAAGCGGACGCATGATGGTGAATGCGTAGGGAAGGGTGACGTATAACAGATAGTGTTGACGATTCATGACTTTATGATAAACGGTTTCCAGAAATCTATTCGTTGTGGTTTGAGCCAGCCGTGGCATCCCATCGGCAGCGTGTGGCCTGTTGCCTCATAGCATCGCTCGGGACGGGTGTCGAACGAGAACATCAGCGCCTCGTCCATCGTTGGGTAGCGGAAATGCTTAGGCTCTACAGCCCAGAAGACATCCTCGCCGAAGGTGTGGTGGGTATGCGAGAGGTAGTAGGTGATGCGTCGTTGCTCCGTTCGGCAGACATGGACGAAGGCATCGATGCGACGGAGGGAGAGTCCGCCATTGCCCACCTTGCCGTAGAGCTTGCGACGCTTAGGAAAGAAGAACCTCAGCAGCGGCAGCGACCAAATGCCCTTACGCCACCACGGAGCGCCCACGTAGTCGTAGCCACGCCTACACCACGCCATCACCTCGTTGCGGAAAACCCACGCATCGGGCTGGCAGACAAGCATGTAATCGTAGTCCTCAAACAAGCGGTAGAACGCCTCAGAGAGCATCATCTCGTTGTAACCACGCAGCGACCCGACGGTCATCCAACGGTCGGGGATACGCTGTATTTCGCACGAGGAGACGAACTCCGGGAATGCCTCCACATCGACCCGCTCGGGGACGAGGAGCACCGTCTTCAAGCCACTGAGCACCTCGAGATTATGCGCCACCGTCTGCCACTCGGCTTCGGAGAGCTGAGCGGTATGGATGGGGACAACCACCACGACGGTGGGATTCTGCGCGTTATTCGTATTCATAGGAGATATGACGACCCTTCCAGAAACGGGAACGGGCTTTCAATATTATTTTCAGACATGCAGCCTCATCGGCATCTCGCTGTTGAGCATAGCAGCGGGCAACGAGTCGGAAGAAATCCTCCTTGCCCCAGAGCCTTGCAAACGACTTGCACCCCTCCTCAACAGAGACCCTACCGAAGCGCATACGGTTGATATCAACAACAGAGAGACGCACCTTGCCGCCAACCTCCTCAAAGAGGATATTGCCAGGCGAGAAATCAAGGTGAAGCACCCCCTTCTCGTGCATCTCAGCAGCCATCTTCACCATCGCCTCAACGATATGTTCGCGTCCTTGCAGCGGTCCGCGCCCGAACTCGTAGAAATCGCGCGGGAGCGACTCCTGACGGGTGATGAGATAGCTGTGCTGCAGCCTCAGTCCCCTGCGTTGAACGATGTAGGCAACGGGCTCGGGCGTGGCAATCTGCCTGGCACGCAACTCAACGGCATAACGAAACGCACGCGCTGCCTTAGCCGGACGGATGTTGACGTACACCCATTGATTGAGGCGGTTGGGCACACGGTAGCGCTTCACGTTGTAGCGAACGCCTTCGTGCTCAAACACCTTGATGAGGTTGCGCTTGTTGTAGATGGTC
This sequence comes from uncultured Porphyromonadaceae bacterium, assembly GCA_937898265.1. GTDB lineage: Bacteria > Bacteroidota > Bacteroidia > Bacteroidales > Paludibacteraceae > HGM05398. The sequence continues at coordinate 13,435 of CALEJM010000039.1, read as the reverse complement.
TCGCCTTCGCGCTCAAAACGCTCGGGAAGCGACTCCACCCAGGCACGCAACGCCTCGGCTTCGGGGGCTATGATGGCCGTGGTCTTCACCCTTTATACTGGTTTCTGTTTGATGTCGTCGGGGTTGGTAGGCTCGGCCTCAATCTCAACGTCGCTACCACGCAGCATCGGGAGGGCGAGGTGATATTTCGTTGCCAACATACGCGCCAAGATGACGGAGAGGGCTGCAATGATCTGTGTGGCTGTGATGTCGACGCCCAACTTGAGGCAGACGAAGTAGATCATGCCGCCGATGACGCAGGCAATGGCGTAGAGCTCGCTGCAGAAGATGAGCGGCACACGGTTGAGCAGCACGTCGCGGATCACACCGCCAGCAGCACCGGTGAACGTGCCCATGATGATGGCCACCCAGAATGGGAAGTTGGCGTCGAGGGTCTTCTCGATGCCCACGATATTGAACAAGGCAAGACCGACGGCATCGAACACAAACATCGTATTGCGCATGTGGATGACCTTCTTACCGAAGATGACGACGGTGAGCAACGCCAGTCCGGTGATGACGAGATAGGAGGGCTGACTCATCCAGAACGGGGTGTTGCCCAACATGATATCGCGGAGCGTACCGCCGCCAACCGCTGTGGCCAGACCGCAGACGTAGGCGCCGAACCAGTCGAAGCGTTTGGCAGCAGCCAGACGGATGCCTGAGACGGCAAAGGCGTAGGTACCGATATAGTCAATTACATCAAGAAAGGTAAGATGAAGCATGGTTTTATTGTATGATTTGATAGCCTACCAGACGGTCGTAGCGACTGCCAAACGGACGGTGGTAGACGAGGATTAGATATTCGTTTTCGGTGTCCCAGTGGGAGCCCTCAATGGGGATGAGGGTGGCTTGGGTGCTCCCCTTGGGGAGGAAAGCATATTGGAAACTGTAGCCACCTTGCTTGAGGCGCAGCGAGAGGGAGTAGCCAGGTCCCAACGGCGAGTCGTGGAGGTAGGTCATCTTCGAGAGTGCGTCAAGACGGCCGCCGGTGAGGTCGCCCAGGAGATGGACGGTGCCACCAGGGAGGTAGTCGCGTTGCAAGAAGAAATGGACCCACATGTAGTCGGCCTCGGCGTCGGGGTCGTTGCTATGCTGACGGTTGATGACCAAACGTCCGTTGGCGTCGCCGCCCGAGGTGGGCACGGCGATGTCGGCACGCGGCTGGGCTGGCACGAGGTCAACGTGAAGCACGTTGTTGTCGGCAGTGATACTCTGGATGCCGCCGCCGTAGGTGTACTCACTTGAGAAGTCGATGGTGCGGTATTGATTGCCCCCTTCAAACACCAGCGCGCGGTTGTCGCGGAAGGTCTGCTTGCCGAAGGCGGTGTAGGTGGGCTTGGGGTTGACAACCATATTGTCGGTGCGGCGGTTCTGCATCACAACGACGGTGAACTCGCGCAGGGGGTCGCGGACGGTATAGTTGGGGTGATCAATCTCGAAGTTGACCATCTGATAGCGCGACGTGATGCCGAGTGGCGTGTTGGCACTCACCTCGCCTTTCACCCTGACCAAAGGCTCCACAACGGAGAAGCACGCCACGGCAACGGGGTTGTCGAAGTCGCCCCCTTCGGCAATCACAACGGCGTAGTTGCCTGAGAGTTTCAACTCAGTGTCGGCGGTGGGTAGTTGGAGTTCGTAATGGGTGTAAGGGGTGGTGGTGAGTTGAGAGGTCGTGCCGTAGCTGAGGTCGCCGGTTTCGAAACCGCGGATGTAGTCACTCGTTTGAATCTCCGAGGGTGTCCAGTTGGCATTGCAGTGGATTACGCGGTAGCTGAAGTTGCGGTTGCCGTAGTTCATATCGTCGAATTTCACCACGATGGTGCCGCCGTCGAGCGGGATGACGGGGGCGTCAAGGGGCTTGCCGTCGGGGAAGACGGTGAGCGACTCAATCTCTTCGCTGATGGGGTGCGTGTAGCACTGCTGTGCCGTAACGCTTTGACACAGTGCCATAAGCAGCAATATCATCACCGCTGCTCTCCCCTTGTTGAAACCACAAATTAGGGCTGTCATCAGTTGTCTATAATCCATAGGACCCTATTACTCCATTTTACTCTGCAAAGGTAAGAATAATTTGGCACTTATGCCACAGCCGCACGGGGAGTTTTTCGGCTGTTTTCAGGCAACGATTTTCGGCCGCAGAAGGGCGACGGGGAAAGCAGATTTTTCGTACCTTTGCAACGGCGAGAGCGTGGAGGCTGTCGTCGGTTTTCAATCTTAATTGCAATGCCCTGTACGTTAGAGTATATCGAATATGTCTGCTCACAGTTGGAGCCCGTCGGCGTGGTTCGCTACCGCAAGATGATGGGCGACTACGTGATCTATGTCGACGAGAAATGCGTCATCACCGCCAGCGAGGGACTCTGCTACGTCAAGAAGTTGCCCGAGATTGCCCACCTGATGCAAGATGCCGAGTGTGGCTATCCCTACGAGGGGGCTAAAGAGGCGTATATCCTTGACGTTGACCACCAACGACACGCTTGCGAGGTGGTAGCCATCCTTCGCGACGTGCTCCCTTACCCCAAAAAACGAAACAAAAAGACGGAGAAATAATTCCCGAAAAACGGTTTGCCAAACCGCCGCGCCGCAGTTGGAAAGCTGCGGAACGACCGCCATTCGGCCGCCGACGTTCGGAGAATCGCCCCACGCATCGCCATTCCGAAACTCCCGACGCCGTTTCCTCGCCCGCTGCAGCCGTTTCACATCTCCGCCGACTACGTTCTTCACCCCTCCCGCCAATCGGCGAAATCCCGTTTTCTTTCCTCATCCGCTGCCGCCAAACCACATCTTGGCTCCGTTTTTTCCGCCCCCCTCGCCCCATTCCGCAGCCACGAATCTGATTACAAAAATCTTCATTACCATTCCGCAGCAAACCACAACCAACATCAAATCAACACTATACATCACCAGAAACCGCCGTAACTGCACGCTCCTCCACCCTCAATTATTACAATTATGATATAGTATGGATATTGTGACCGCAGAATGGGGAATTTTCCGTACTTTTGCAGTCAGAATTATAAACAAGTTTACAGACATGTCGAAAGTATTGATTATCGGAGCTGGCGGTGTGGGCACCGTTGTGGCTCACAAAGTGGCACAAAACAATGACGTCTTCACCGACATCATGTTGGCAAGCCGTACCAAAAGCAAATGCGACGCTATCGCCGCCGACGTTGAACGACGCACTGGTGTGAAAATCAAAACAGCACAGGTGGACGCCGACAACGTTCCTGAACTCGTGGCACTGATGCGCAGTTTCCAACCCTTAATCGTTATCAACGTAGCACTCCCCTACCAAGACCTCCATATCATGGATGCCTGTCTGGAAGCCGGCGTAAACTACCTCGACACAGCCAACTACGAGCCACTCGATGAGGCTCACTTTGAATACTCATGGCAGTGGGCCTACCAAGACCGCTTCAAAGAAGCCGGACTCTGCGCCATCCTCGGCTGCGGCTTCGACCCCGGATGCACAGCCATCTACACCGCCTACGCCGCCAAACACCACTTCGACGAGATGCACTATCTCGACATCGTGGACTGCAACGCCGGCGACCACCACAAAGCCTTCGCCACCAACTTCAACCCAGAAATCAACATCCGCGAAATCACACAACGCGGCAAATACTGGCAAGACGGCAAATGGGTGGACATCGACCCTCTGAGCATCCACAAATCATTGAACTACCCAGAAATCGGTCCGAAAGAATCATACCTCCTCTACCACGAAGAGCTGGAAAGCCTCGTCAAGAACTTCCCAACCATCAAACGTGCACGCTTCTGGATGACCTTCGGACAAGAATACCTCACACACCTCCGCGTAATCCAAAACATCGGCATGGCACGCATCGACCCAATCGACTACAACGGTCAACAAATCGTGCCTATCCAATTCCTCAAAGCCGTGCTCCCAGCACCTGAGACCCTCGGCAGCAACTACACCGGATACACCTCCATCGGCTGCCGCATCCGTGGCATCAAAGACGGCCAAGAGAAAACCTACTACATCTACAACAACTGCAGCCACCAGGCAGCCTACGACGAGACTGGCACCCAGGGCGTAAGCTACACCACCGGCGTACCAGCCATGACAGGCGCCTACATGTTCTGCACCGGCCAATGGGGCGGACACGGCGTATTCAACGTCGAAGAATTCAACCCAGACCCATTCCTCAAAAAAGTGGCAGAAAGCGGACTCCCTTGGCACGAAGTGCACGGCGGCGACCTCGAACTCTAAACAACAAACACAACACTCATACACACAGCCCCATCTCCACAACAAGAGATGGGGCTGAACGTTTTTCAACAAACCACAAAAAGATTTAACCACAATTCGTTGCTAATTCAAATGTAAAGCAGTACCTTTGCCCCCTCAAATCTCACACACAAAAAAACGTATGAAGAACAACAGCACAATCCTACTCATCATCGCAGCAGCAGCCATTGTTGTGATGGGCATCTTATTGGCCAACAGCAAGAAAAAACAAAAAGAAGCTGAAGAAAACATCGCCGCCATGGAAGAGGTGATGAACTACGAAAAAGAAAAACTCGCCGACGAATACACCAACGTAGCCGACGAACTCAACGACTTCCACCTGCAAATCAACAACGACTCCATACTCCGACTCCTCGACAAAGAGCAACAACGCGTCAAACTCCTCATGGAAGAGTTGAAAAACACCAAAGCCACCAACGCCAAACGTATCGCCGAACTCCGCAAAGAGCTCTCCTCCGTGCGCAGCGCACTCACCTACTACGTGGCACAAGTCGACTCACTCAACCGCGTCAACGGCAAACTCCTCGCCGAAAACAAAGAAGTACGCGAACTCTACGAAAGCGCCTCAGCCACCGTGCAGACACTCTCCGAAGAAAAAGACCAACTCACCGAAAAAGTCAACATCGCCTCACAACTCAAAGCACGCAACATCACCGTCACAACCTTGAACGAAAGCGGCAAAGCCATCAACCGACTCAGAAAAATCGCCATCATCAAGGTAAGCTACTCCGTTGACGACAACATCACAGCCAAGAGCGGCGAAAAAACCACCTACCTCCGCATCACCGCACCAGACCACACCGTCTGCGGCAACAACAACAACACCTTCCTCTTCGAAAACCGCGAAATCCCATACACCTCAAAGAAAACCTTTGAATTCACCGGCGAAGAAACCGCACAGACCATCGTCTGGAACGTAACACAGACACTCACCGAAGGCACCTACAAAGCCGAACTCTTCATCGACGGACACCTCGTAGGCGGCAAAAGCTTCGAAATCAAATAACCCACACACACAATGACAGAACCACAACAACATCAACATCAACATCAACACCAGCATCATCACCATCGCCACCCGATGAGCGTCGGCCAGTGGGCAGGAATCCTCCTGCTCACCTGCATCCCCGTGGTCGGACTTGCCACACTCATAGTCAACAGCCTCAGCAAGAAAGAAGGCAACAAACGCAACTTCTCACGCGCCGCCCTCTGCATCCGCATCACCTTCGACATCATCGCCACCCTCATGGTCGTCAACGGCTTCCTCCCCACCTGGAACACCTAAACCATAGATTTTCTTGAAAATCTTTTTCAAAGGACAAATCAACGTTTTTCACAGGGTGGTAGGCGCTATTTTTCAAAAAGGTTGTACCTTTGCCTAACTTTTGCGATTAAGCGTTGATTACTACTTATGTCCGTTTTTAGCAGATTGTTTGGTTGGCGAGAGTCAAGAGACCCCGAGCGCTATGCCGTAGTTGACCTCGAAGTGGGCTTCAACGACCACAAGATTCACGACATCGGGGCAGTGCGCCACGACGGTGCCGTGTTTCACAAGGCCGACAAGACAGAACTGCACCAATTCCTAAAAGGGGTGGATTTCCTCTGCGGACACAATATCATACACCACGACGCCCGCTACCTCTTCAAAGACGAGTCACACTCATGGGTACTTGTCGACACGCTCTATCTCTCGCCCCTTCTCTTCCCCACACGCCCCTACCACCGACTGGTGAAGAACGACAAACTGGTGACGGAAGAGGTGAACAACCCCGTCAACGACAGTCTGAAGGCACGCGACCTACTGATGGAAGAACGGGCACAGTGGCACTTGCTACCCACCGAGAAACAGGTCATCTTCACCTCACTGCTCCATCGCCAGAAGGAGTTTGAGGGTTTCTTACTCATGGTGGGAGCCACAGAGACAGCCAACGACCTCCCTACGCTGATACAGACCACCTACCAAGGCAAGATATGCAGTCATGCCGAACTCAAAAATCTGATAGCGCAATACCCCTGCGAACTGGCCTACGCCCTCGCCTTGGTCGACTCCACCGACTACCGCTCCATCACCCCAGCCTGGGTGGTGCGCAACTACCCCAACGTAGAACATATCGTACACCTCCTGCGCCACACCCGATGCGAGTCGGGCTGCGACTACTGCAACACGCAGCTGGACGTACATCATAACCTCAAGACCTTCTTTGGCTACAACGAGTTCCGCACCTACGAAGGGGAACCGCTGCAGGAGAAGGCCGCCCGAGCAGCCACCGAGGGGAAATCACTCCTCGCCATCTTCCCGACGGGCGGCGGCAAGTCGCTGACCTTCCAGTTGCCTGCCCTGATGGCGGGTCATGCCGTCCACGGACTGACGGTGGTCATCTCGCCGCTGCAGTCGCTGATGAAAGATCAGGTGGACAACCTCTCGGAGCGCGGCATCACCGACGCCGTAACCATCAACGGACTGCTGGACCCGCTGAGTCGCGCCTTAGCCATACAGCGCGTTCAAGACGGCGACGCCTCACTCCTCTACATCGCCCCAGAGATGCTTCGCTCGCAGACCATAGAGAAGATACTGCTGACACGCCACGTGGTCCGTTTCGTCATCGACGAAGCCCACTGTTTCTCATCTTGGGGGCAGGATTTCCGCGTCGACTACCTCTATATCGGTAAATTCATCCGTGAATACCAACGCAAGAAAGGATGCAAACACCCTATTCCTGTCTCTTGCTTCACCGCCACTGCCAAGCAGAAGGTTGTTCAAGACATCTGCGACTACTTCCGTCAGACCTTAGGACTCAATCTCGAACTCTTTGCGTCATCAGCCTCTCGCACCAACCTCCACTACTCGGTGATTCACGCCGAGACCGATGAAGATAAATATGGAACACTCCGCTCGTTGATTGCAGAGTCGGACTGTCCTGCCATCATCTATGTCTCTCGCACGAGGCGCACTTTTGAACTGGCGCAAAAACTGAGTCGTGACGGCTACAAGGCGTTGCCTTTCAACGGCAAGATGGACCCTGACGAAAAGGTTTCCAATCAAGAGGCTTTCATGAAAGATGAGGTGCGCATCATCGTGGCCACCTCCGCCTTCGGCATGGGCGTCGACAAGAGCGACGTGGGACTGGTGATACACTACGATATCTCCGACTCGCTTGAGAACTATGTTCAAGAGGCAGGACGCGCCGGCAGAAATCCCCATCTCAACGCACAGTGCTACGTGCTCTACAACGACCGTGACCTCGACAAACACTTCATACTCCTCAACCAAACCAAGCTAAGCATCAGCGAGATACAGCAAGTTTGGAAAGCCGTCAAAGACCTCACTCGCCAACGCGGACAGGTGTGCTGCTCTGCTCTTGAGATAGCACGTCAAGCCGGTTGGGACGATTCGGTGGTCGACATTGAGACACGCGTTCGCACCGCCATCGCCGCCTTGGAACAGAGCGGATACATTGAGCGAGGCAACAACGTGCCACATGTCTACGCCACCGGCATCACCGTCAAGAACGTCGACGAGGCACGTCGACGCATTGCCGCCTCCATACTCTTTGAGCAACAAGAGATTGAGAACGTGGTGAGAATCATCAAATCGCTCATCTCACAGAAACACACTTCACGACAAGACGACGAAGGAGAGTCGCGCATCGACTACCTTGCCGATATCCTCGGCTTAAACAAGCGCGAGGTGATCTCCGCAGTAGAACGGATGCGTCAAGAGGGCATCCTTGCCGACTCCAAAGATATCTCAGCCTTCATGCTCGAGGGCGACTCCGTCAAGAAGACACGCAATCTGCTCGACCGTTTTGCACGTCTGGAGCAGTATATCATAGAACAGATTCCTGACGACATCCTCAAGATATCGTGCAAGCAACTCAACGACAACGCCATCAACGCCGGCATCACCACCTCAAAGGAGAAAGACATACGAACGCTGCTTTACTTCCTCTCTATCAAAGGCTATGCCCGAAAGAAGGAGGACGCCTCCCACAACATAGAGATGACGCGTCACGCCAATATGGAGACCACCATCGCCCGCTTTCACAAACGCATCGAGATATGCCGTTTTGCTGTAGAGTGGCTCTACAATCTCTGTGCCGAACAAGCCGACATGGGAGACAATGGCAAAAATGGCGTTCAGTTCTCTATCGTAGAACTCCTCAACCAGATGAAAGTCAACGGCGGTTCGCTGTTCAGCAACACCGACGACCTCCAGCTGGAAGATGTAGAAGAGGCGTTGCTCTACCTCTCCAAGATTGGGGCATTGAAGTTGGAAGGTGGATTCCTGGTGCTCTACAACGCGATGAATATCCGACGTTTGAAGGAGAACAAAGAGCGTTACAAACAGGACGACTACCGAATGCTCAATGAGTTCTACAAACAGAAGATACAACAGGTTCACATCGTTGGCGAATACGCCAATCTTATGGTGAGCAACTACGATGCCGCCCTACAGTATGTCCACGACTATTTCCACATGGATTACAAGCGTTTCATCGCCAAATACTTCAAAGGAGAACGCCTTGCCGACATCCAACGCAACATCACCCCCGAGAAATATACCCAACTCTTCGGACAGCTCTCAACGAAGCAGAAGGAGATTATCCAAGACAAGGAATCGCGCTGTATCGTGGTGGCGGCAGGACCAGGCAGCGGCAAGACCCGCGTCTTAGTCCACAAACTCGCCTCCATCCTGCTGTTGGAAGACGTTAAGCACGAGCAGTTGCTGATGCTTACTTTCTCGCGCGCTGCCGCCACCGAGTTCAAGCAACGACTGATGCAGCTGATTGGCAACGCTGCCCATTTCGTGGAAATAAAGACCTTCCACTCCTATTGCTTCGACCTCCTTGGGCGCATTGGAAATCTTGACGAGGTGAAAGATGTTGTGTCGCAAGCCGCCAAAATGATTCGCGACGGCGAGGTTGAGCCCAACCGCATCGGCAAAACCGTCTTGGTGATTGACGAAGCGCAAGACATGGACGAAGATTGCTACGCACTGGTGGAAGCACTCATGACACGAAACGAAGAGATGCGCGTGATTGCCGTTGGCGATGACGACCAGAATATCTACGAGTTCCGAGGCTCCGATTCACGATTCATGAAACTTCTTTCTGAACGGAGCGACAGTCATTTCCTTGAGATGACGGAAAACTTCCGCAGCACGCAGCATGTGGTGGAAACCGCCAACCAATTCGCAGGAGCCATCCATGAACGCCAAAAGCAACTCCCCATCGTCTCGATGAGCAAGGACAAGGGCTACGTAAGCATCGTTCGTCACACCTCAGGCGAGATGTATATCCCTTTGGTCAACAACCTCAAACAACACCGACAGCAAGGCACCACCTGCGTTTTGACCCAGACCAACGAAGAGGCCATCATCCTTGTAGCACTGCTTCGTCGCGAGGGCATCAAGAGTCAGTTGGTACAGTCAACGGAGGGATTCCACTTCTGGAACATAGCAGAGATGCGCTACTTCCTCAAATACCTTACACAGCATACACAAGAGCCGCTGATTCCAGACTCCGTTTGGGAAGCCGCCAAGAGTGCCACATTCACCAACTACGGCACGAGCAGCAGTCTACGCTATATCAAGCAGTGTATCCGCCTATTTGAGCAAACGAGCAAACAAAAATACTTCAACGACTTCAAGGAGTTTGTCTTTGAATCGTCGTTGGAAGATTTCAACGAGCTGGACGGCGAGTCGGTGGTAGTGTCAACTATCCACAAATCCAAAGGACGCGAGTTCGACGACGTTTATATGATGATTGCCGACAGTCATCATCCCGATGATGCCCTACTCCGCCGTTTCTACGTGGGCATGACCCGAGCCAAACAACGACTTTTCATACACACCAATACCTCGCTGTTCAATAGAACGAAAGCCGACAGCCACCTCACCGACAACACTGAATACGAGATGCCCGACGAGGTGGTGCTCCAACTCTCACACCGCGATGTGTTCCTCAACTTCTTCAAAGAACGAAAGAACGACATCCTCGCACTGCGCGGCGGACAGCACCTCTCATTCAGCGACAACACACTCTACAGCACTGACAACAAACCGGTTGCCAAACTATCACAACGGATGCAGCAGGCCATAGAAACCTGGCAAGAAAGGGGTTACGAGGTGGCCGATGCCATTACACAGTTCATCGTGGCATGGCGGCCTGCCAACGAACCGCACGAAGAGGAGGCCGCCGTACTTTTAGCCGATTTGATACTTCAGAAGAAGAACTCATAACTCCACCAGAAAATCCAAACAGAAAGTTTTTTGCTGATCTTTACGGAATTTCGTCTCTTTCCTTGGTATTATAAAAAATGCAGGATTTTACGGAATCTTGTCCCACTGCAGGTAACAAAGATGTCGGCGGGTTTCAGCTTCTGGGATCAAGGGGGATGGCGAAACAAACTCCTCACACCACACACAGGATCTAAGTAACCACGGGTTCAGCTCGGTTTGCACTATCTCTGCTTCGCAAGATAGGCTGCGGCTCGGGTAAACCAAAAATTAAGCGAGCTTTTTTTTGGTTTTCCGCTCGCCTTGCACTATCTTTGCAGTCGTTTTTAAATTTAGAGAAACTGCGCCCCGAGGTTTCGGTCGGGACGGCGGTTTCAACACTAAAACATGGATATACTCTCTATCATATCTGAGGCTCTCAAGGTAGAGCTCGATACTTTTAATACTTTGTTTTCTAAAGCCTTTGAAACGGAAGACCAACTTCTCAAAGCGGCTTGTGCACACGGTCACCATCGCGTCGGAAAGCAGATGCGCCCTATCGTGGTGCTCCTCTCCGCACGTCTCTGCGGTGGCGCGACTCACAACACCTACGAGGCTGCTGCTGCCTATGAGATTCTACATACGGGCAGTCTGGTGCACGACGATGTGGTCGACAACACGATGCAACGCCGCGGTCAGGAGTCGGTAAACGCCATCTTCAACAACCAAGCCGCAGTGCTGGTGGGCGATTATCTGCTGACTAAATCGATGCGCTTCATCAGCAACACCAGAGACCTCCGCCTGCTCGACCTCTTGGTGCGTCTCGGCGAGGAGATTGCACGCGGCGAACTGCTCCAGCTGCAGCACGCCTACTCTATCCCGACTGAGGAGGAATACTACGATATCATACGCCACAAGACCGCTTCGCTCTTCGCTGTCTGCGCCATGAGCGGCGCCATCACCGCCTCCGACGACGTGGAGAAACACCGCAAGATGGAGGAGTTTGGCGAGTTGCTCGGTCTCTGCTTCCAAATCAAAGACGACATCTTCGACTACACCCCATCAGCCAAAATTGGCAAGCCGACGATGAACGACATCCGCGAAGGCAAGGTGACTCTCCCACTGTTGCACGCCCTGGAGCAAGCCACCGAAGCAGAGCGCAGTGAGACGATGGACCTCATCAACTCCCACGACATCACCGACGAGGCCGCGGCCAAGGTGCTGAGTCTCGTGGAGCGCTACGACGGCATCGGCTATGCCAACCAACAGATGGACCGTCTGACACAACGTGCGAAAGAGGTGCTCAATGGCTTTGAGGACCAAGTTACGAAAGAGCAGTTTATCCAACTCATGGAATACGTCAAAGACCGCAAGTTATGAAACGCTACGTCATCATCCTTGCCGGAGGCTCCGGCACACGCATGGGGGCTGAGACTCCCAAACAGTTTCTGAAGATAAGTAACACACCGATATTGCTCCGCACGATGGAGCAGTTTCACCGCTACGACCCTAAACTGAAAATCATCGTCGTGCTCCCTTACGAGCAGCGCGAGACATGGAACAATCTGCTGCAGAAACACCGCTGCAAGGTGACCCACGAGACCGTTGTGGGCGGCAGTGAGCGCTTCTTCTCGGCTCAGGCTGGCGTGATACGCGCCAAACGCACCGCCAATCCCGACGACCTCATCATCATCCACGATGGTGTCCGTCCTTTCGTTTCGGCCGACACCATCGACCGCTGCTTCGAGGCTGCCAAAGAGTTTGGTGCCGCCGTCACCTGCCGTCCGATGGTAGAGTCGCTCCGCATGCGCATCGACGAGACAGAGAGTCACGCTGTCGACCGCTCGCAGTATGTCACCATCCAGACACCGCAGGCGTTCCGAGCCGACATCATCATCGAGTCGTACAAACAGCCTTACAAAGCCACCTTCACCGACGACGCTTCCGTCGTAGAGAACGCCGGCTTCCCTATCCACCTCGTGGAAGGCAATGCCGAGAACATCAAGATAACTACACCGATTGACCTCATGACGGCAAACGCCATCATAAAGGCTCCAAAGAAATAACGCTCGCCATGCTCCTCACCACCGACATCAAATTCGTGGCAGGAGTAGGTCCTGCCCGTGCCAAACTGCTGAATGAGGAGTTGGGCATCAGCACCGTGGGCGATCTCATCGGCTATTTCCCCTACAAATACGTCGACCGCACGAAGTTCTACACCATCGGCGAACTGAGCGACACGATGCCCTACGTTCAGCTGAAGGTGCAGGTGCGCGCCGTGGAGACACGCGGCAACGGACGCAAGGAGCGCCTCGTAGCCACCGTTGGCGACGGCACCGGACTCTTGGAGTTGGTGTGGTTCAAGGGGTTGAAATATGTCAAGAATCAGGTGAAGATTGGCGAGTCGTACGTCATCTTCGGTAAGCCGTCACGTTTCGGCAGCGTGCTCAACATAGCCCACCCCGAGATGGAGGTGCTCAATCAGCAGACCCTCGCCAAGCTGACCGGCTGGCAGGCGTTCTACAACACGACGGAGAAGATGAAGTCGCGTTATCTCGACTCCAAAGCCATCGGCCGTCTCATCCACACGATATTCAGCACCTACGAGCTGAACGTCGACGAGACCCTTCCGCCAGAAATCATCGACCGCTACCATTTCATCTCACGCTATAAGGCGCTGGTCAACATCCATCAGCCAGCGTCGCCCCAACTGCTGCAACAGGCGCAGCAGCGACTGAAGTACGAAGAGCTGTTCTTCATTCAGCTCGACATACTCCGTAAGTCGAAGAGTCAGCGTCGCCGTTACCGCGGCATCCAGTTCACCAAGTCGGGCGAACTGTTCAACACCTTCTACAACCACCACCTCCCCTTCCCGCTGACAGGGGCACAGAAAAGGGTGA
>CALEJM010000038.1 GCA_937898265.1 uncultured Porphyromonadaceae bacterium | reverse complement strand
CGGAGGGAACGCCAATATTTCCCAGGGAGCCGTTGGTGGTGGTACGGGCACCTATCCAAAGGGCATCGATGCCGTAGGTCAACGCCGACTCCACATGTTTCGGCGTGGCAACCTCAGTGGCAACCTTCATGCCCAACTCGTTTTTCACCTTCGCCAACCACGGCAAAGCCTCCTCACCCATACCCTCGAAACCGCCTGGACGGGTGCGCGGTTTCCAGACGCCAGCACGGAAAAGAGTGACACCCATACGCTGCAGGGCGGTGGCTGTTGCCATCACCTGCGCTTCGTTTTCGGCACTACACGGACCTGCCACAAGGGCAAACGACGAAGGGAAAAATTGCTGAAACCAAGAGGCCATCGTTACGGTTTTTGAATTGAGATGCAAAGTTACGGCAATTCATTGAAAAAACAACACGCTATGGAACATAAAAAACTTGTACCTTTGCAGTCGCTAAAAACACATTGACCTCCAAAGAAGTAATTATGAGAATTTATCTCGTTCTGGCACTCTACTTCATCGTCCCAGTGCTGATTATCGTGGGCTTCTGCCACAGCCGAAAGGTAAGAAAGATAGGCACGGTGTTGCTTACCTATGCCGTTGGTATCGCCATGTCGCTCAGCGGTTTGTGTTCATTTGAACCCGAGAGTCTCGAACTGGAGACACTTCATCGTTGGCAAGGACTCATCACCAGTCTGTCGGTTCCGCTCGCCATCCCGCTGATGCTTTTCAACTGCGATTTCAAACTCTGGACCAAGGCGCTGCCCCGCACCATCTACGCCCTTCTTGGCGGCATCGGTGCCGTTCTGGTGGCTATCGTAAGCGGTTTTTTCATCTTCCGCAACCAAGGTATCGTCGATTTTCCGAAGGTGGCAGCCATGATGACTGGCATCTATACCGGTGGCACGATGAATTTCAACGCCCTCGGCGCCTCGTTGGGAGTAGCCCCTTCTGTGATGGCTATCGTGCTGGCGTTTGAGATGGTGCTCACCACTCCGTATATCTTTTTCATCATCGGCGGAGGCTATAAGGTGTTCCGTCGGTTACTCAAAAACTCCGATGAAAAGGTTGATTTTTCCACTTCCGAAGCGGAACCAACCACTGAGATTGAGGCGTATGGAGAATTGGTGAAACGTCGTAACAGCGGCGGACTGATCAAGGGTTTGCTGCTGAGCGTACTCTGCTTGGCAGTAGGCGCCGGACTCTCACTGCTGATTGTTGGCAAGGTCAACGAACTGGTAGTCATTCTCACCATCACGACTCTCTCGATCGCCCTCTCTTTCTCCAAAAAAGTACGCGAACTGCCTCACACCTTTGAATTAGGCATGGTGTTTATCTTGCTGTTTTCTATTGTGGTGGCGTCAATGTTCGACATCTATAGCGTCAACGCCTCATCGCTGATGATTGGCGGTTTCGTAGGCTATGTGATGCTGACAAGTGCTGTGCTTCATCTCATTCTCTGCAAACTGATGAAGGTGGACGGCGATCTCTTCACCGTCAGTCAGGTGGCACTCCTCTGCTCTCCTCCTTTCGTGCCACCAGTGGTTGGTGCGATGGGCAACAAGCGCGTACTGATTTCCGGCATCGTCATCGGACTGGTAGGCTATGCCGCTGGCACCTACCTCGGCGTGATGATTCACCTATGGCTCAACAGCATCTGATTTTTCCAAGATACACAAATAAGACCTCGCTTGTTGTCAAGCGAGGTCTTACTATATATTATATATATTAGTCTTCGGCGCCGGCAAACTTGTTCATGCCTCGAATCATGTGACGAAGCGCACTGACAAGTTCTTGACTCTCCTGAAGGATGTGAACCGTAAGCAGCAGAGTGTTGAGATTGCTGTCGTTCGACTGGATGGCATCAAGCACCATCTTACGGTCGGCTGAAAGCTGCTGCTGAACAATCGTGCTATTTTCGCGTATCCGCTCTGCATGGGTGAAATCGCCAGTCTGAAGCATCACCAACGTCTGCTCGTAGAGATTGAGCACCGAGTTGCGCATCTCGATGAAACGACTTTGATAGTCGGGCGGCATTGGTATGAAGTTGTTGCCAACATGCTCTTTGATTGGGTCGTTGATACGTTTCAGGCTATAGAGCATCTGGTTGCAAGAGTTGATGCTGAGGAAATACCAAGTGTTGTGCTGGATGACGGTGAGCGGATCGAGACGATTCATCGCCAAAATCTCACGTCGGCGCTGCTGCTTCAGCGACTTTCGCTCGTGGTCAATGAGCACCGTGCCATGTTTCAGCGTCTTATAGTGTTCACTGAGGAAAGCATCGGTAGCCTCGCGGTAGGTTTTGATAACAAACTGAAGGCGGTCGGCATTGCCCAGGCGGATATGCTCGCAGAGCAGTTGCCAAAGAATCGTCTTGTCGTTCATGCGAACCATCTCGTTGAACAGACGGTCCTCTTTAGGAGTTTGCGCCTTGAATCTGCGATGACTTCTCACCAAGAGCAACACAGCCACAACGATGGCAACCGCCATCATCGGATATTTGCCGAAATACATCATATTGGTCACAGCAAAGCAGAAGAAGAACGCCACACCAGCAGTGATGAACCATCCGCCAATGACAGAGAGCACACCAGTGATGCGGAACACGGCACTTTCACGACCCCAAGCGCGGTCGGCGAGCGAAGCGCCCATGGCCACCATGAAGGTGACATAGGTTGTGGAGAGGGGCAGTTTGTAGGTAGTGCCGAGAGCCACGAGCAGACCAGCCAACACGAGGTTGATGCTGGCACGAACGAGGTCGAAGGCAGCACCCTCTTCCAATTCAGCCTCAGCAGTGTTGAAACGTGAGTTTACCCAAGCGCCTATGCCGCGAGGCGTCACGCGAACGATGCCGGAAGCCATCTTGGTGGAAGTTCTGACGATAGTGCGTGCCAGTGCCGACGAACCGAACATCTCGTCGCCACCATCTTGTCGCGAAAGATCTACACTTGTCTTCACCACATTTTGTGCTTTTTTGGAGAAGATGAGCGAGAGTACCATCCCACCACCTGCCAGAAGAAAGAAGATTATCGGTGTTTGAGCTGGTT
>CALEJM010000037.1 GCA_937898265.1 uncultured Porphyromonadaceae bacterium | reverse complement strand
TGTACTTCTTCATGGCAGCGATGCTCTCTTTGACGGTGAGGCCATTGAGGTTGATGTCGGCATTTGCTGAGTTCATCATGATGCCTTCCTTGGCGTCGAAACTCTCCTCACTGACGTCAGCACCCTCGATGAGCGGGATGATGGGGAGGTTGAAATGGCGTGCGAAAGCGTAGTCGCGGCTATCGTGGGCAGGAACGGCCATGATGGCGCCGGTGCCGTAGCCGGCCAATACGTAATCGGAAATCCAGATAGGAATCTCGTCGTTGGTGAATGGGTTGATGGCGTAGGAGCCGGTGAAGACGCCGGTCACGCGGCGGTCGGCGATACGCTCACGCTCGGTGCGACGTTTCACTGCGTCGAGGTAGGCGTCCACCTCGGCTTTCTGCTCTGGCTTCACGACCTTGGCAACATATTCGCTCTCAGGAGCCAGCACCATGAAGGTGACGCCGAAGCAGGTGTCGGCGCGAGTGGTGAAGATAGTGAAAGGCTCGTCCTGTCCCTTGATGGCGAACTGCATCTCCGCACCTTCGCTGCGACCAATCCAGTTGCGTTGTGTCTCTTTCAGTGAGTCGGTCCAGTCGATGTGGTCGAGGCCGTCGAGGAGGCGTTGGGCGTAGGCGCTCACGCGGAGGCTCCACTGACGCATCACACGTTGCTCAACGGGGTGACCGCCGCGCACGGAGAGACCCTCGCTCACCTCGTCGTTGGCAAGCACGGTGCCCAAGGCTGGACACCAGTTCACCTTGGTGTTGGCAAGGTAGGCGATGCGGTAGTTCATCAGCATCTCCTGTTGCTCTTTTTCGTTCATCGCTTTCCATTCGTCGGCGGTGAAGCGGCGTGTCTCGCTGCAGGCGGCATTGATGCGGCCGTTGCCTTCAGCATTGAACACTTCAACCAACTCGCTGATAGGACGTGCTTTCTGGCAGTCGAGGCAGTAGTAGTGGTTGAACATCTGGCAGAAAGCCCATTGTGTCCAGTGGTAGTACTGAGGGTCGCAGGTCTGCACCTCGCGGCGCCAGTCGTAGCAGAAACCGATTTTGTCCAACTGCTCGCAATAGCGTGCGATGTTCTTTTGTGTGGTTACGGCTGGGTGTTGACCGGTCTGGATGGCGTATTGCTCAGCAGGAAGGCCGTAGGCGTCGAAGCCCATGGGGTGCAGCACGTTGAAGCCTTGGAGGCGTTTGTATCGACTGTAGATGTCGCTGGCGATGTAGCCAAGTGGGTGTCCTACGTGCAGACCGGCTCCTGATGGGTATGGGAACATGTCGAGCACGTAGAACTTAGGCTTGTTGCCGCCGTTTTCTACGTCGTAGATCTTATGTTCTTTCCAGAAGGCGTGGACGCGCTCTTCTATCTGTTTGAAATCGTATTCCATTGTGTATTATTGTTTTGTCTGAATTATTCTTGTCGTGTTATCTTAGCTCCGATGGCGTTGAGGCGGTGTTCGATGTCGGCATAGCCGCGGTCGATTTGGTCGATGTGGTCGATGCGTGACACGCCGTCGGCACTCATTGCAGCGATGAGCAGTGCGATGCCGGCGCGGATATCGGGCGAAGTCATGTTGTTGGCGCGGAGGCGCTGGTTGTGGTCGTGGCCGATGACCACGGCGCGGTGTGGGTCGCAGAGAATGATTTGAGCGCCCATGTCGATGAGTTTGTCGACGAAGAAGAGTCGGCTCTCGAACATCTTCTGGTGGATGAGCACGGAGCCTTGTGCTTGGGTGGCAACCACGAGGAGAACGCTGAGGAGGTCAGGGGTGAGGCCTGGCCAAGGGGCGTCGGCAAGGGTGAGGATAGAGCCGTCGATGAACGACTCGATGCGGTAGCGGTCTTGGGCTGGCACGATGAGGTCGTCGCCATCTTGGAGAATCTGAACACCGAGTCGGCGGAAAGCGTCGGGGATGATGCCGAGGTTAGGTACGGAGGCATCTTTGATGCGGAGTTCGCTGCCCGTCATGGCTGCCATGCCGATGAAGCTGCCCACCTCGATCATGTCGGGGAGAATCGTATGAGCTGTGCCGTGGAGCACGTCGACGCCTTCGATGACGAGGAGGTTGGAGCCCACGCCGGAAATCTTGGCGCCCATCTGATTGAGCATCTTGCAGAGCTGCTGGATATAAGGCTCGCAGGCAGCGTTGTAGATGGTTGTCGTGCCCTTGGCTGTGACGGCAGCCATGATGATGTTGGCAGTGCCGGTTACGGAAGCCTCGTCGAGGAGCATGTAGCAGCCTTGGAGACGTTTGAGTGCGGTGAGGTGGTAGGCACCCCGCTCGCGGTCGTAGTTGAGGTTGGCGCCCAACTTGGAGATGCCAACGAAGTGGGTGTCAAGACGTCGGCGTCCGATTTTGTCGCCGCCCGGTTTGGCGTAATAGACCTGTCCGAGGCGGGCGGTGAGTGGACCGATGAGCATCACTGAGCCGCGGAGGCGGGCGCAGCGGTTGAGGAACTCTGGCGAGGCGAGAAACTCCTCGTCGAGGTGTTCGGCTTTGAAACTGTAGCATCCCTCACCTCTTTTGTTGACCTCCACGCCGATGAGTTTCAGCAGTGCGATGAGGTTGTTCACGTCAAGGATGTCGGGGATGTTGCTGATAGTCACTTCCTCGCTGGTCAGCACTGTGGCGCAGAGCACTTGCAATGCTTCGTTCTTAGCGCCTTGGGGCTTGATTTCGCCATGCAGACGGTGTCCGCCTTCTACGATGAATGATGCCATATTGTTGTCTTAATCGGTTTTGCTTGTTAAACATAGATAACCTCGGGCTCGAGTCGCACGCCGTAGCGTTGCTCGACGGTGTTTTGAACCAACTCGGCGAGTGCCAGCACGTCGGCAGCCGTTGCCTTGCCGTTGAAGTTGACGAGCACGAGGGGCTGTTTGTCGTGAACCCTTGCTCCGCCTACACCTTTGCCTTTCAGTCCGCTATGGTCGATGAGCCATGCGGCAGAGAGTTTCACGCGTCCGTCGGTTTGTGGGAAGTAGGGGGCAGTGGCGTCTGCGGCCTTGATTTTGTCGGCCACAGCCTTCTCCACCACAGGATTCTTGAAATAGGAGCCTGCGCTGCCCATCTCGTCGGGGTCGGGGAGTTTGCTTTGACGGATGGCAACCACCGCCTCGCGAATCTCCATGGAGGTTGGGTGCTTGGCCCCTTTGAGTTTCTCCTTGAGCGGGGCGTAGGTGAGGTTGGTCTTTGGGGTGATGCTGAGGCGAATCGTCACGTAGGTGATGATGTGCTTGCCTTTGAGTTCGTGCTTGAAGGCTGAGTCGCGGTAGCCGTAGTTCAACTCGTTGACAGAGAAGCGATGACGGTTGCCGTCGAGGTCGATGGTCTCCACGCTCTCCACGATATCTTTGAACTCCACGCCGTAGGCGCCGATGTTCTGTACGGCGGCAGCGCCCACCTCGCCCGGGATGAGCGAGAGATTCTCGCAGCCGTAGAGGTCGAGCACGGCAGCATCCCAGCAGACGGAGTCCCAGGTGACGCCGGCACCGAGTCGCACCAAGATGTAGTCGCTCCCTTTTTCCACCGTCTCCACCTCGTCGATGGCGGAGTGGAGCAGCAGAGTGTCTACTACGGGTGTGGTAAACAGCACGTTGCTGCCGCCGCCGAGGTGCATCCACGGCTTCTCGCGGAGCGTGGGCAGCAGTCTCAGCAGTTCCTCTTCGCTTTTGTATTCTATCCATTGCGAAGCGGTAGCGTCGATGTGGAACGTGTGGTGTGCCTTGAGCGACACGTTGTTAAGTCTTTTCATTAGTGCGTATGGGGTGTCGATTCTACGTCTGCAAATTTACGATTTTTTTTTATATTGTACAAGGGGTTTTCTGTCAGCGGCCGTTTTCTGTGCTTTCTGACGTAGGGTAGAGGAGGGCTTGAAGAGGGGTCTGAGCGTCAATTTTCGACCATTTCATCGGGATTTTTGAGTAAAAAACCGAATGGATACAGGGGCAATTTTTTTGAGATTTTGAGGTTTCATTTCTCCGAAACTTCGTCGATTTGATAATTCCGAAAATCCATTTCGCGGGAGCCAGTTTTATTATCAATTTTGTTGCTTCGTTTTGGCTGTTTGTGGTGAGGTTTTGGAAAAGTTCATCGCCAAACGGATTCCTTGTGTCTGAAAAGATAATTCTGTGTTTCCGTTTGCCCGCACCCGTTTTTGAAATATGGTATCTGAAAGGCGAAAAAAATGAACTTTTCAGTATCTTGTAACAACGATAAACCAAATCGTTTGCTCCAAAAACAGATGATTTTTGGCCGATTTCGTTCAGTTTTTGAAAGGCTCCCAGAGGTTGCGAGCCGTGAATTTATGCGGTCTCTCGCCCTTGGCGGTGTTTTGTTGTAAAAAAAATGGGTGTCGAAGGGTGCGTGAAAGGAAAAAAACGATAACTTTGCCCTTTATTATTTAAGTAGTATGTAAAGACCTCCTCCTGCTGCTGGATCTTCTTTGCTGTGAACATTAAGAAATACAACATAAATTTTCAATCAAAATCACTAATCTATGAGTAAAAAGCTACTTCTTGGCACACTCGTCCTTTTGTTGGGCATGTGTGTTCGCATGAATGCTCAGTTGGTCACTCTCACCGAGGACTTTGAGCAAGGCTTGCCTACTACGTGGACGCAAGACCCCGCTTCGGGTGTCACCGCGTGGTCGGTATCGAACTCAGGATTGACTGGCGTGACTGCACACGGAGGCTCCAACTACGTGTCGCTCTTCACCTCCAATCAGCAGGCAGACACCAAGTTGGTGCTCCCTAACCAGGACATCAGCTCGCTCTCTACCCCTGAGCTCTCGTTTTTCCTCGTGCAGAAAGCCCGTGGTGTCAACACCGGTTATGC
>CALEJM010000036.1 GCA_937898265.1 uncultured Porphyromonadaceae bacterium | reverse complement strand
CCAAGGAACGCGATGATTACGATACCGAGAGCAAGCATGTTTTTAGAAGCCCATTCTACATTGTCTTGGCGTGCAGTAACTGCGTAGCGGTCGTTGCCGCGAGCGCGATAGTTCTGTACAGACAGAATGAAAGCATACAAGATGTGAACTACGGCCAAGAAAGCCAAGCCCATTGAAGCTACCAATGCATATCAGTTTGCGCCCAAGAATTCACAGATCATGTTGTAAGCGTCTGGCGAAATGATTGCCACAACGTTCATTGATCCGTGGAACAAGAGGAACAAAACCAGACATGCGCCGGTTACGCTCATCACTACTTTTCTTCCGATAGAAGATTTACTTAACCACATAAGTCTAAGTTTGTTTAGTTGTTATTAATTATTTTGATTTGATTTTCCGTGTTTTTCGCCTTTGCAGCATCTATATACGCACGACAAATGCTGTATGTAAGAATCTCTAACACACAACATTAAATCAGTAATTGCTGTCGCGATGCATTATAGTTACCACGGCGTTTAATTCTTTGGCAAAGGTAATCAAATTTTCCGTTCTAACAAGCATAAATTCAACGATTTTTATGCTTGTGTAATGATTATTTTTATTTCTCAAAAAATAATAGATATTGTATTGAAAATCAATTAAAAGAAAAAAACGGGAATGCTTGTTTGCAAACCCGTTTTTAGTATAATAATATTGTGGCGAGTATTACTTGACTTGCTCAAATTCTTCGGCACGAATAATCCAGTTGCCTTGGTCGAAGTATTGATAGAATACCAAAAGGACTTGACGACCAAATTCTTCTTTCATATAAGCATAGTCTAATTTCCAACGGTAGTAGTGGAAATAGGCGTACTTTTCTTCGCTAAATCTAATCGTGTCGTTATCAATAGTATAAACGAAATTGTCAGGGATTACTGTTTCAGCTTTGTTGACAGGCTCGGCTGTAAAAACGCCATCGTAGCCATTGCCGAATTTAATATACATTGTAAACACGGCTGAATCGCTGTGGTTCTTCACGTCGAATTTCCAAGTTGTTTTGCTAAACTCGGTGAGACCAGGAGCGTTAGGGTTTTCGCAAGCCACCAAAACAGTCATACTTAATGCAAGAATTGCAAAGAATCTGACAATTTTATTCATGTTATATCAAGACTTGTCGTGGTGAAAACGATTATTTTACCTCTTCAAACTCATCAATACGAGCTACCCAGTTGCCGTTGAGGTAGTATTGGTATTGGACAACGAGTACTCTGCCGTATTGTTCCTTGATAATGGCGTTGGTGAGTTTCCAACGATAGTAGTGGAAATAGGCGTACTTTTCTTCTTGGAATTTTATCGTGTCGTTTTCGATAGTGTAGGAGAAGTGGTCTGGTTTTACTACTTCTTCCATATCATATGGCTGGGCTGTGAATTCGCCGCCATTTCCTGAGTCAAAGTTAATAAATACAGTATAGAGTTCTGCGCCAGTGTTGTCGCTAACGACTTTCTTCCAACTGGTTTTGCTGAATTCTGTGCGGTTCGGACTATTTGGGTTTTCGCACGCTACGAAAGCTACGATGCCGAGAAACAGGCATAAGAATGGAATTAGTTTTTTCATAAGTAGTTTTTTTGATTAGACTTCCGGTTGCAAAGATACGAAAAAATCTTTTAATAACAAAAAGGTGAGATTTCGTCTTTTTTTTGAAATCCCACCTTTTTGGATATTTATCGTTTAGAAGTAGTTAATCTACTGGGAATTTGCCGACAAACTCAACCACAGCGGTTGTGTCTGACATGGTAGCTACCATAATAATTTCGGAGTAGCTATTGCCTTGTTTTTTGCCAAAAGCCAGAATGCATCTTTCTTTTGAGGTCTCGCGCATGAGCTCGGTATAATGTTTGTCTTTCTCAATGTTTGACACAATGTCATTATACATCTCTTTGCTAAGTTCGGCTTTGCGGCAAAACAGAATTTTAGAGCCTTCAAGTGATTTAGTGTCAATCTCTTCTGTCAACTCCTTAAGCCAAGCTTGGCTGCCGAGCATGTTCATCATCTCTTTTGAAATAGTGATGGTTTCGATTTCGGGATTTTTGGCATATTTTTCAACAACCTTGTTTTGGGCGTTTATGCCTAAGACAAAGAACAGCAGAAATGCTGATAAGATGAAAATTTTTTTCATTGTTTTAGTGTTGTTTAGTTGTTTTGTCTGCTATAATAGACTGCTTAGAGGCAGAAAGTTTAATTTTAGGATGGGGAAAAATTAAAAAAGTGTAGAGTAGTGTTGATTTGTGGGCTGCTTTTGGGTAAAATTCGGGGGTGAAACCAGTTTGTTTAATTTTATTCGGAGATATTGTTGAGTGATGCAGAATCTAAATAAATTCTTGCGAAAACTGATTGGGTGATTACGAAAGTGTTTGTTCGCGGCGGAAATTTTGTTGTTCGCTGCCAAATGGTGATGGCTGGTTACGGAATATTTTTCTTTCTAACGAAATGGAATTTGTCGGTAAGATTTTTTTGTTGGCTAAAACCAAATGTCCGCTGTCAGTGCTAAAATAATAACCTGTAAATCCAAATGGATTTTGTCTTTCATATAATATTAATAACCTAATCCAAACCGCATTTTCTGGTCTTAGAGATAAAAAATACCGCCATTGCTGACGGTATTTGATATTGTGTGCTCATTTTGGATTAGGTCGTACAATGAACATTGGAGACGTTTTTGATCTTCAGCAAACTTAGACAAAGGTTGTTTGCGTCTTCGCGTGAGTGAACGTAGACAGTAAATGTGCCCTTGAAAATACCGTTGTCTGTAATGAAATTGACAGAAGCAATGGCCATTCCGCATTCTGTGGTGATGGTTTGTATGATTTTAATCAGCAAACCAACCTTATCGATACCATCAATGGTAAACGTGGCTGGGAATGATTTTACGCGACGTGTTTCCCATTTCGCATTCATGATTCGGTTGCCGAAGTTGGCCTTAAGGTGTTGTGCGTTAGGGCAGTCGCGACGGTGAACGATGATGTTTCCTGAGTCGTCGATATAGCCGAGCACCTCGTCGCCAGGAATTGGGGAACAGCAGTCGGCCAATTTGTAACTTCTATCGATATTATCGTCGGTCAGGAAGAGGGTCTTTGACTTCTTCTCCTCATCGCTTAGTTGGACAGCCGTATCTTTCTTGCTGTCACCGAATTGTAGTTTCCAGATTTTTACCCAGCGACTCTTGCTTTCCTCCTTAAAGATAACATCTTCAATGTCTTCCAATATGATAGTGCGACGTCCGGCGGCTACGTAAAGTTCGTTCATCGTACTCATCTTATAATAGGTGAGCAACTGTTTTTGAACCTCCGAGGTGTTCTGGAGTTTGACTTTTTGAAGATGCTCTTCAATCAGATATTTGCCCTCTTTGTTGAAGATGGCGATTTGTTTGCGAAGTAGGGTTTTGAGCTTGGTTACAGCCTTTTGTGTCTTGGCAATGTCCAACCATGCCATCTGAGGCTGCTGATTGTGTGAAGTCAGAATCTCAACCTGGTCGCCACTCTGGAGCTCATAGGAAATC
>CALEJM010000035.1 GCA_937898265.1 uncultured Porphyromonadaceae bacterium | reverse complement strand
ATGAGCCTCGTTCCATTCCGGGACGGGGCTTTTTTATTGGCAACTATCTTTTCCAAAAAAAGTTGTATCTTTGACCGCGTAATTCAATCGTTCTATCCGATGAGATTCAAACAATTTATCACTCTGTTTCTACTAATCTCTTTTAGTATCATGGCTTCGGCAAAAGGACATATCTACAAGGGCGCTTACGACCGCTTCGGCGACATTCTCTACACCTGGGACGGCAAGCACCTCTACAAGGGCGCCTACGACCGCTTCGGCGACATCCTCTACACCTGGGACGGCAAACACCTCTACAAAGGCGCCTACGACCGCTTCGGCGATATCCTCTACACCTTCGACGGCGAGCACCTCTACAAAGGCGCCTACGACCGCTTCGGCGACATCCTCTACACCTTCGACGGCGAACACATCTACAAAGGAGCCTACAAACGCTTCGGCGATATCCTCTACACCTTCGACGGCGAACATCTCTACAAAGGCGCCTACAAACGCTTCGGCGACATCATCCTCACCAAGGACGTACCCATCCCCGCCTTCATCCTGCTGCTGATAGCCAACTAAACACCCCGCTCCATAACAAAGCATACGACCGCAAGACACCCACCTTACGGTCGTTTTTTATACCCCAGAAATCATGATTATCAAATTGTAACCTTTCAGACACACGCTCCCGTAAAAAATGTAGCCTTTCACGCACAGTGAGCCTATCAGACACATCTTCAACGAGGTTTCAACGTGTCTAAGAAGTTCACTTTTGAAGAAAAATTTTTGTCGGTAAAACTGCCCTTTTTGTCGGTAAACGTCCGTTTCGATTTGGATATAATATAATTAAATCAGTACCTTTGCCACTCAAAATCGAAAACAATCAAACAACAACATCCATGAAAGAGATGACTTTACGAGCAATGGTAATGGCGCTCATGCTGCTTGCCGTTGCAGCAGTGAAGGGACAGAACGGACTCGGCGGCAACGTCTACGTGATACACACCGACGGCTCCAACACCATCTACTCCCTCACACCACAAGGCAGCATCACCTTCGAAGGCGACACGGTGATGCTCATCAACACCGACGGCACCTCAGCCAACCAACGCGAGACAATCAGCCTCGTGGCAAAGGTGACATTCGACAAACTCTCTACCGCACTCCCCAACGTGACCGAGAGCGGTCTGTTCCTCTACCCTAACCCTGTGGGCGAGACTCTCCACGTGATGGGTCTCAACACCACCACAACCTACACCATCTACTCCGCCACAGGACAAGTAGTGATGCAAGGTCAGATGACCGACGGCAACCTCTCCGTAGGCAACCTCCGCAGCGGTCTCTACATGATTCAACTCGGCAAGGAAACCATAAAATTCAGTAAGCTATGATGAAACGACTACTCTCCACCATCGTGCTTGCCGTAGCACTCATGGCTTCACTCCAAGCACAGACTCTCGTGAAACTCTACGGCGCTGGCTACGAGAACTTCTCTGCCACAGTCAACACCATCGACACCATCCTGCTCCCAGGCAACACGGTCGACATCCACCAGTCGAACCCGTTCAACGTGTTCAGTTTCCGACTCAACGACATCGACAGCATGAAGTTCGTGACCGCTGCATCCAATGATATATATATTGTATACAACGGCAACAGCGTCAACGTCATCAACCCATTGTCAGCCAGCGGCGTGGCAATCACCACTACGGGCGCCGACGTGAGCGTAGTCTCAACGGCAGGCATCGCTGGCATCAACTACCACCTCTCTGGCACCACTGCCAACGGCTCACTGGCCATCAACAGCGACAAGAAGTTCAACCTCCGTCTCGAAGGCGTTGACATCACCTCAACCAACGGTGCTGCGTTCAACTCCAGCACGGGCAAGGAAGTGACCATCTATACCGCTGGCGGCACCATCAACAGCTTCGTTGACGCCGCTACCTCAACAGCCAAGGCAGCCTTCTATGCCAAAGGCAATATGGTGTTCTACGGCAACGGCACCCTCCGCGTTACTAGCAACGCTAAGCACGCCATCCGCAGCGACGAAGATATCGCCATCCACAACGGACGCATCGAGGTGCTCAGTTCAGCCTCCGACGCCTTCCATGCCGACTTCTTCACCATCGACGGTGGCGACGTTGTAACCACCAACACCGTAGGCGACGGCTTCGATGCCGACGGCGGCTACATCGAGATGACAGGCGGCAACATCTCCATCAACTCCAACACCGACAACATCAAGGGTCTCAAAGCCGACAGTCTCATCCACATCTCTGGCGGCTACCTCCTCATCGAACTCGGTGGCGCACAGAGCAAAGCCATCAAGACCGCCCAAGACGTGGTGGTTGACGGCGGCTTCATCACCCTCAACATGAGCGGCAACACGGTGCTCGACACCCTCGGTCGCGGTTTCGATCCTTCCTACCCTACCGGCATCAAGACCGACGGCAGCTTCACGATGAACGACGGCTCTATCACCATGACACTCTCTGGCTCAGGCACCAAGGGCATCAGCACCGACGGCGACCTCACCATCAACAATGGCAACATAACCATCACCAACTCAGCCATCGGTGCTACCTATACCGACAGCGTTGGCACCACCGACTCCTACACAGCCGCTTGCCTTAAATCCGACGGCAACGTACAGATTCTTCGCGGCGTCATCAACTGCTCTGCCTCTGGCATCGGCGGCAAAGGCATCAACGTAGACGGTCGTCTCACCCTCGGCGTGACTGGCGACGACGTCAACGCCCTCGTGCTCAACGTACAGACCACCGGCGAGCGCTTCTACGTATCAGGCTCCACCTCCGGAGGCGGTGGCGGCTGGCCAGGCGGCGGCCCAGGCGGTGGTCCTGGCGGTCCTGGCGGCAGCAACGCCGACTACGCCAACCCTAAAGGCATCAAGGCACTGCAGACCTTCACCATCAACAACGGCACCATCTGGGTCAACTGCACACAGAGTGAGGAGGGCGGCGAATGCATCGAGAGCAAAGACACCCTCATCTTCAACGGCGGTCACGTCGACACCTACTCACAAGGCGACGACGCCATCAACGCTGCCACAGCCATCGTGATGAACGGCGGCATGGTCTATGCCCACTCTGGCAGCAACGACGGCATCGACTCCAACGGTAGCATCGACATGAACGGCGGTGTCCTCGTGGGCGACGGCGCTCGCTCTCCTGAGACCGGCATCGACTGCGACAACAACCGCTTCTCCGTAACTGGCGGCACCATGATTGGTGCGGGCGGCAGCAACAGCACCGTCAACGCCGGCACGCAGCACGTGCTCTCCTGCTCCGTAAGCTCTGGCTCCACCATCTGTGTGAAAGACGCCAACAACAACGTATTGGTCATCTACCAGTGTCCAACCATCTCGTCAACAGGCGGTGGTGGCGGTCCTGGCGGCGGCTACTCCAGCGGCCTCAACGTGCTCATCTCCGTTCCGGGCATGGCACGCAACACCACCTACACCGTAGTGACAGGCGGCACCATCAGTGGCGGCACCTCCTTCGGCGGCTACTACACCGGCGCCACCTACTCTGGCGGCACCACCAAGACCGTAAAGGTCAAGGGAGCGGGAACCCTCGCCCTCAGAAATTTCAAAGTTGAGATTCAGGTCCCCGCGCATGTCCCCG
>CALEJM010000034.1 GCA_937898265.1 uncultured Porphyromonadaceae bacterium | reverse complement strand
AAGGTTTTAACCTCAGGAACGACGTTACGACGGTCGAGAAAGCCGTTGACTACGCGTTTCAAGAAACGAACGATATAACGGCCGACGAGGTAGATAATTACGGCCATCAAAATCTTTTTGCCGAAGCTTACGCCGAGCTCGATGAGCTGTTGTAAGAGGACATTGAGGTTGGAGAATCCTGCAGCAGTAGCGCCTTGAAGGTCGCCTGTTGCAACACTGGCTACCACATCAGAGATGCCCTCTTTCATGGTGGAGCCCATGTTTGCAAGTGCTGCGCTATCGTCAGCAAAAGTATTTACTGAGTCGTTGATAGCTTTTGTTAAATCTGGTGCAATCATATTTACTTGTATTTTTATTATTTATCGAACAATCGGTTGGCGCGACAACAGCACTCCAAATTTAGGGGACAAAGATACAATTTTTTCTGCATATTATATATAGTATCTTTGCCAAAAGGGATAAAAAAAGTCGTCAGGCTGATGCCAGACGACTTTTAGGTTGTTCGGGAAAACCGCCGATTAGTTCATGCGTTTTTCTTTGATGCGAGCTTTCTTACCTGTCAAGCTGCGGAGGTAATAAAGTTTAGCACGACGTACTTTACCAACCTTGTTCAATTCGATGCTGTCGATGAATGGTGAATCGATTGGGAAGATACGCTCTACGCCAACGTTGTCAGAGATTTTTCTAACAGTGAAACGTTTTTTCTCACCGTGACCTACGATTTTGATAACAACACCGCGGTACATCTGAATACGTTCTTTGTTACCCTCTTTGATGCGGTAAGCGATTGTGATTGTGTCACCGCTTTTGAATTTTGGGTAGTTGTGCTCAACGGCGAAAGCCTGTTCGGCAACTTTAATGAAATCCATTGTATAATAATTTATTAAGTTGAAGTTAGTGCAACATTCGCAGGTCACTCAGCGTTCCTACCAGCGGTTACACATTTGGGCGGCAAAATTACAACATTATTTTAGATTACGCAACACCCTACCCCATTGTTTTTTGCCGAAAGATATTTTTTTGTATTTTATCCTCTGATTCAGCACGTTCTTTCGCCGTTTTTGTTTACTTTTGTGTTCGCAAAACTAACTTAAACTACAACAATGAGATTCCTTGGCAACATCCTTTGGCTTATTTTCGGCGGTCTGACAACCGCACTCTCTTATTTCTCTGCAGGTCTGACGCTTTGCATCACCATCCTCGGCATCCCCTGGGGCATACAGTGCTTCAAACTCGGCATGCTCTGCCTTTGGCCTTTCGGGGCTACGGTAATCAACAGCAAGAGTCCGACCGGTTGCCTCCGCCTTCCACTTAATATTCTGTGGTTTATTGTTGGCTTCTTCATCGCCTTGCAGCACCTTCTGTTCGGCGTGTTACTCTACATCACTATCATCGGCATTCCGTTTGGCAATCAGCACTTCAAGATGATTGGCATTGCGTTTGCTCCGTTTGGCAAGGAGGTTGTTTACAACTAAAATAAATTGATTACGATATGAAAAAATCATTACTTTTACTCACCCTTGCCGTGGGTGCTTTGCTATGCAGCTGCGGCGAGAAGAAGGCTACTGACGACTGTACTGCGAAAACTGAGTGCGTCAGCGCCAAACTCACCGCCTACGATGTGCCTTACAGCGATACGACGGTCAATTTCAAGGAGAACAAACGTGTGCTCATCGTGAGCAGTTCGCCCCGTCGCGGCGGCAACACCGACCTCATGGCCGACGCGTTTTTGCGTGGTGCTCAAGAGGCTGGCGGCAAGGTGGAAAAGATTTTCCTTGCCGACTACAATCTTGAGTTCCTCAGCGAGGAGGGCGCCGACAACCCTAAGGAGTCGATGCGCGAAACTGAGAGTTGGCAGTTGGTGGAGAAATTCCTTGAGGCAGACGTTGTTGTGCTGGCAAGTCCAGTCTATTTCATGAATGTCAACGACCGTATGAAGACGTTTATCGACCTCACCTACCTCGGCTACGGCGACGAGCGCATGGGCAACAAGGAGTTCTACTATATCACAGCTTGTGCCGACAACGAGGAGGCTACGGCAGAAGACACGTTTTTCGCGATGCGCGGCTTTGCCTATTGTCTGCCTCACGCCACCGAGCGCGGCTATGTAGCTGCCGTTGGCGTTGGTCGCAAAGGGGCTGTGGTCGACACTCAGTTTATCAACGAGGCCTACGAATTGGGCAAGACCATCAACAAGAGATAACCCACTCAACGAGTGAGAGAAAAAGCCGAGCGTTCCAACAAGAACACTCGGCTATTTTTTACCCTAAGGTCGGGGGATTAGTCGGCAAGGATAGCGTCGGCAAGCGCCTCAAACTGAGGCATGTCGGCAGCCTTCATCGTACTCTTGATGGTAACGACAGGTTCAACGAGACGAATCTCTTTCATTGGCTCAATCATCGACTTCATGACGCGGGCGGCGGTAGGTGCCCAAGAGCCGTTTTCAATGATACCAATGGTGCGTTTTTGATAGCCTTTGGCAGCGAGTTTCCAGAGGAACATCTGCATTGGTGGGAAGACGGTAGCGTCGTAGCTGGCAGCAGCCACAACGAGTTTGCCCATACGGAAAGCGTCTTCAATGACCTCGGCCATGTCGTCGCGGCAGAGATCAGCAACCACCACTTTCTTAGCTCCTTTGGCACGGAGAAGCTCGGCGAACTTCTCG
>CALEJM010000033.1 GCA_937898265.1 uncultured Porphyromonadaceae bacterium | reverse complement strand
ACATCCTTCCTCTATAGGTCTTGAATCAAGTTCATACTTCTTATTGAAGAGATTGAGCTTTCCCTGATTGGTATATACATTTCCGTGTCTTCCGTTTCTTGTCGGATATACACAGTCAAAGAAGTCAACGCCTCTGTCTACGGCTTCGAGAATATTTTCCGCTTCAAACGAGCCGCCGATGAAGTACACCTCGGGCGCGAAAAACTCGTTTTGCCCTGCAAAAAACTGTTCGGTATCTGCTTGTCCCATGCCTGCGAGAACAATGAGGTCGCAGTCGAGATTTCTTATAAAAGTATCGCGCGTGGGTATTTTTTGCGTACAATATGGGCAGTTTTGTTGCGCAAATAGCCTGTTTTCGAATATTTTCAGCGGTTTTGCAAGGCTGAGAAGCTCAATTTTGTGTTCACTTAGCTGTCGGGAAAGCCAGCTTATTACGGATGAAGAAGAGTCGTCTGCCTCAAGGGCATCCTTGTCAAGCACGCAGACCCTACCTGCACCCATTTCGGACTTGAGCCACAGCGCGCACTCGTATGCGTCGCTTCCCGCACGGCAACGCGCTTGCCTTCAAGCGGAGGCAGCGCTTCGGGTCTTGCCATTACCTCAGATGCAAGGACATAGGGAATATCGCCCCAGCCGCTGATGCCGGGTGCCTCGCATTTCAATGTGCCGTTTGCGTAAACCACCGCATCGTATCTGCCCGATGACAGAAGTCTTGCGTCGGCGAGGGTATTGAGATTAATCTGAATGTTCTCCGATCTGCTAAGCTGCACAATGAGCCAATGGCGGTAGTTAAAGCTGTCGTACCTGCTTGCAGGGCGCGAGGTGCAAAGGAGTCTGCCGCCGAGCCTGCTATCCTTTTCAAACAGCTCGATTTTATGTCCGCAGGCCGCCGCGTATATCGCAAAGCTCATTCCCGCAATTCCACCGCCGACAACGGCAGTCCGTCCGTCAACACCGGAGTTAATGGTGAATGCCGTCCCGTTGACGTCAATCGGATTGAAGAACACACCGGAATCGTCAAAGACCAGCCCCGTGTAGTTCCACTCGCCTGCGCCGCTGCCGACCTTCAGCAGTTCACCGCCGCCGAGTTTCACGTCGCCCGAAACGGCATAGTTATCCGCCCGCGCGACATTGATGACCAGCCCGAGACCGATCATAAGGATCAGTGCCGTCAATTGCACCTTCCCTTTCAGGATTGAGTACGTCATTTTACGACCTTTCTGTTATGTGTTTCCGATTCAAACAATTGGCGATGATACATCGGACGTCAAGCCACGCCCGCACTGACCACCGCCAAATGTCACAAACGCGCCATCCTTGAGCCACTCGTTGTGCTCATCGCACCGTTTGCACCTCATATCGCCGAAGAACTCTGGCAACGCCTTGGTCACGAGACCACCGTCTGCGACGCCCAATGGCCAGCCTTCGAGGAGAAATACCTCGTGGAGAGCAGCGTGAAATACCCAGTCTCCTTCAACGGCAAGGTGCGCTTCACCCTCGAACTCCCTGCCGACGCCACCAAAGAGCAAGTTCAAGAGGCTGCCCTCACCAACGAACAGGCTGCCAAATGGCTCGACGGCAAAACACCGAAGAAGGTGATTGTTGTTCCAGGCAAAATCGTCAACGTCGTAATCTAAAGCATACACAATACTATGAAACACTACTCTCTCGTCGTACTGCTCGCCCTCGTGGTAGCCTTCGTGGCTGCCCCAGCGTCAGCACAGAAAGTGAAGAAAGAGAAATCAAACCCCACGAAGGTGGTGGTGAAGGTCAACAACGTTCCTAAAGAGGTGAGCGAGAAGGAAAAATCTTACACGCCTGCTTATATGACCAAGGAGCAACGTCGCCAATGGAACGCCGCCGGCAACACCCGCGGCTGGGGCAACAACTACTCCAAGACCGTTGAGACCAACAACATCGTCTACATCAGTCAGGCTGAGGCTCAACACATCATCGACACCGACCGCAGCGCCGTGCTTGTCGACGTGCGTCCTCGCAAGGAGTATAAAAACGGACACCTCGACCACGCCATCTGCCTCCCTTACGAATTCATGGCAGAGAACAACGTCCGCGAGCGTCTCCCACGCAAAAACCAACTCATCCTGGTCTACTGCCGCAGCGGCCAACGCAGCGTGAAGGCTGCCGCCCGTCTGCAGCAACTCGGCTACCGCAATGTCAAGGTGGTGACCGGCATCCTGATGCTCACCAACCCAGTGGTGAAAACAAAGAAATAATACAACAAAACCAATAACAAACTAAACAAACAAAGTAATGGAAAAGCTCTTACTTCTTGGCGATGAGGCTATTGCCTTAGGCGCTATCGATGCGGGCCTCTCAGGCGTCTACGCCTACCCAGGTACCCCATCCACAGAGATTACCGAATTTATCCAAGAGTCAAAATTGGCTCGCGAACGCGGCGTACGCAGCGAATGGTGCGCCAACGAGAAGACTGCCATGGAGGCTGCCCTCGGCATGAGCTATGCCGGCAAACGCTCCCTCTATTGCTGCAAACACGTTGGTATGAACGTGGCTGCCGACTGCTTCATGAACGCTGCCATCACCGGTGCCAACGGTGGTATGGTTGTTCTCGCTGCCGACGACCCTTCAATGCACTCAAGCCAAAACGAGCAGGACTCACGCTTCTATGCCGACTTCGCCCTGACTCTCGCAATGGAACCATCTAACCAACAAGAGGCTTACGACATGACACGCTACGCCTTCGACCTCTCAGAGCAGTTCGAACTCCCAGTGCTCATGCGCGTAACCACCCGTATGGCTCACTCTCGCGCCGGCGTTGAACGCAAAGAGATGCGCGACCAAAACGCTATGCACGCTCCTGCCGACAAGATGCAATATATCTTGCTCCCAGCCGTAGCTCGCAAACGCTATAAAAACCTCATCGAGAAACAAAAAGACCTCGTAGCTGCTTCAGAAAACAGCCCATTCAACCGCTACATCGACGGCGAGAACAAAAAACTCGGTATCATCGCTTGCGGTATCGCCTTCAACTACCTCATGGAGAACTTCGCAGACCGCAAGTGCCCATATCCAGTGGTTAAGGCAAGGACGACGAAGACCAGGAGTTCGACCGCTTCAAGCCGGTCATCGAGAAACTCTACAACGAGTGCGACGAAATCCTCATGCTCGAGGAAGGCCAACCACTCTACGAGCGTCTCCTCCGCGGCTTGCTCAACAAAGGCAAAACCATCCACGGTCGCTTGGACGGCACCATCAGCCGTGACGGCGAACTCAGCCCAAAGAGCGTTGCCAAAGCGCTCGGCATGCAGGTTGAAGAGGGTCTCCCTGTTCCAGAACTCGTGAAGGCTCGTCCTCCAAAACTCTGCGACGGCTGCCCACACATCGACAGCTACCTCGCTTTGAACGAAGCCATGAAGTCATTCCCAGGCGGTCGCGTATTCTCTGATATCGGCTGCTACACCCTCGGCGCTCTTCCTCCATTCGAGGCTATCTACTCAACTGTCGACATGGGTGCTTCTATCACCATGGCTAAAGGTGCTTCTGAGGCCGACCTCAAACCAGCTGTTGCTGTTATCGGCGACTCAACCTTCACCCACAGCGGCATGACCGGCTTGCTCGACTGCTGCAACGACCACGCTAACGTAACCGTCATCATCCTCGACAACGGCATCACCGCTATGACCGGCTCACAGAAATCTTCTGCTACCGGCCGCATCGAGCAAATCTGCACAGGCCTCGGCGTTGAACCAGAGCACATCCGCGTATTCAAACCAATCGGCAAGAACCACGAGGAGAACGTACAGATTCTCAAAGAAGAAATCGGATACAACGGCGTTTCTGTTGTCATCCCACGTCGCGAATGCCTCGTTGCCTTGAACAAACGTCTCAAAGCTGCTAAGGCTGCTGCCAAATAAATCACAGTAATCAACTTTTAACATCGAATCAAACAATGAAAACCGATATTATCCTCTGTGGCGTAGGCGGCATGGGCGCATTGAGTTCTGCTGCCATCATCTCAAAAGCAGCCCTTGACATGGGCTGGTATATGAAACAAGCCGAGACTCACGGCATGAGCCAACGTGGTGGCGACGTTCAGTCACACCTCCGTCTCAGCAGCGAGCCTATCGCTTCTGACCTCATCCCAGAGGGTCAGTGCGACGTCATCCTCTCTGTTGAACCAATGGAAGCTCTCCGCTACCTCCCATTCCTCAACAAGAACGGCTGGATCATCACCAACGAAAACCCATTCGTCAACATCCCTAACTACCCTGAGAAAGAGGCTGTGTTGGCCGAAATCAACAAGGTGCCTAACCACATCTACTTCGACGCCGACGCTGTGGCTAAAGAAGTGAAGAACCCAAAAGGCACCAACATGGTGGTTCTTGGCGCTGCTTCTAAATACCTCAAACTCGACATGGAGAAACTCGAAGGTGCCGTTCGCGCTATCTTCGGCAAAAAAGGTGAAGCCATCGTAGAGGCTAACCTCGCTGCCCTCCGTGCTGGTCGTGCCATCGCCGACAAATAAGCGACAACACACCATATATAATAATAGCCCAATCCAGCAAACTGGATTGGGCTATTTTCGTTATTTCAGGGCTCTGCTTATCGGCGTGGCTTCAGCGGAATATGGATGAGCCACCGACCGTTGCGCTTGAGGAGCGGAACAGAATCGTTGAAGTTCTTGTTGGGCGTGGTCTTGTGGTAATGTGCCCAAGCGGTGGTGTCGGAGGTGAAATTCACCTTCGTAATCTCAATCTCGGCAGGGGTGTCGCGCTCAATATATTCTGCAGGCACCTCTTGGAGGAGATCGCGCAGAAGGTCGAGCGTAGCGTTCGTCTCTTCTGTCACATAGGGGACTGCGTCATCGATACGGTAGTTAGCCATCGCAATGGAATAGTCGTACGCCACCTGCTCAACCACCCGCTCCTCTCTGGCACAGGCAGCGAGACAGACAACCGCCGCAAGCAACAAACCAACTCTACGCATCACACCCTAATCTTGAACGCTCCAAACGAAGTGGTAGTTGCTGAAGTTGCAGCGCATCGTGTAGCGTTTGAGACTCTCGCGCTCAGCCTCAGAGGCATAGGCATAAGCCTCAGAATCAAAGAAATCTTGTTGCCACGACACACTCATCGTCATAGCGTTGAGGTCGAACTCGGTGATGGTCTCCTTGAACGAATCCATATCGGAGCGCCAGCGACCGTGCGTCTTGCCGGCATCGCCAGCCACGCCATCAACGTCCACCCAGTCGTTCTCTGGGTCAAGATACATCACGTAGTCTCCGCCTGAGGTCGTGTGGTCGTACTCGCCAGGAGCCACCATCATCGTACCCATCACCACCTCGCCCGTCTCATTGCGGAAGAAAGTGAAGCTGACGTAGTCGCGTTCCGTGCGATCGTAGATATAGAAGGTGTCGGGCTGCCAAGCCTCACCGTTGAACGACATCACATAAGAGCCGTCGGCAGGAGTTGTTGGTTCTTCTGGAGTGTTGGGTGTGTTGTTGCAAGCTGCGAAGCCAAGCACGGCAGCCAGCAGCAGTAGAGAGAAAAAGACTTTTTTCATCGTACAATAGTGCTATTTGTTTACGCCCCAAAATTACGGTTTTATTTTCACATAGCCAACAATCCTGAGATTCCGTGATGCTATCGTTGCCACAGAAAGCCAAACAGGCCTCTGCCCGAAGACAGAAGCCTGCTTGATGAATCGGTAGCCAGGATGCTTATTCTGGCAATTCGAGTGTGATGATGTCCAGTTCGCCTTTGTTAGGGGCATAGAAGTTCTCGAATGGTACCACGTAACCTTTCTTGGCAGCGAGGTCGTAAACCACTGTATGAGAGGTCTCCCAATAGTTATTACCCTTCACATGAGGATCGGCCTTGGTGCCATAAACCTCGGCGTAGTTGCTCCAATAGCTCTCCATGAAACTGTTCCAGAAGCCCATCTGAGCCTCTTGGTAGTCCTCACAAGCCACACGCGCATTGTTCTCTATATAGTACCAGCCGATAGAGTCTTTGCCGTAGCCGGTAGCGAGTGCATTCTCAGAATACCATGTCGTTTTGTCCACCATGAAATTCTTGAAGTACCACACCGACTGCGCAATGTCGAAGTTGGCTTTCACGCTGTTGGCAGCGTTATCATATTGCGATTGAATGGTGTTCCAGCGCTCCACACCCATAGCAAAAGGATGATGATTGAAGAACTCGTCGGTGCCGAGACCCCATCTTTCGATAGCGAAGTCGTAGAGGTTGGTCATGATGGCTGGTGTATTGTTTTCGCTGTAGAAGCCCTTATCTGTCTTCTTGAAGTAAGTGACCACCATCTGACCTTGGTCAAACTCCACAACGGCAGTCTGCTCGCTGTCTGAAATCATATAGTGGGTCTGGTCGCCAGCCAGTTTCACGATGCTCTGGCAGATGGTTCTTGCACCAAGCAAGGTAATGGCTTCTTCCACACTGCCTGCATTATCAAGCACATAACGAACAACGCATTGACTGGAGAGGTCGCCAGTCTCATTGAACTTGGAACCTGGGGCGTGAGGCACAATATTGATATTGATAGCCACACCAGCATCGTTGATACCGTCAACCACAGCGCAAGGCAACACCTTCTTGTAGATGCCGCTGATCTTGCCCTCTTCAATAAACTGTTGCGTTACGGTGCTGGAGGAGTTGAGGAGTGCCACGCTGGCATGTTTCACCTTGCCGCCCCTTGGCATCTTGATAATCAGACAGCCGTAGTTGGCCTGATACCAGTCGAGGTTTCGGCCGTGGAAATCGCCGTTGCGCCAGCTGCTGCATCCGCCGGCCTTGCCATCTTCATTGAGCATCTCGGCAAAGTGTTGTAGGTAGTAGTCATTGCCCTCCTCGAAGTCGTAATCCTCCGGATTCCATGTCACCTGAGCAGTGTAGCGTTGAGTTGTTCCTTCCAACACATAGTCTTTTTTGATGTTTCTATGGCATGCACAGAAACCCAAAACCATCGTCGCTGCGATGGCAACAAGCATTAGCTTTTTCATTTTCATTGAACGAATTACTGAATTTTATTTTTTTATAATTACATATTCTGTCTATCTGTCTGATTGTCTGAGAGGCTCATTTGTATCCGGCCGATCACACGCAGCAAAATTATAAAATTTTCACAAAACGGGAGCACAGTTTTCTACTTTTTTCTGCCTGCTGGAAGAGGGGGCTGGACGGTGCAAATCCGCGGCCGCCAGATTTCCATCCGCTAGGTTTCGTTTTCCGAAAAAGTTGTATCTTTGTCGCTTAAAGCATAAGATGTGTTATCTCTATGATTACTCCAGATAAAGACCCCATGGGAGCCGCCATTGCCGACTTCCACCAACACCACAAAGCTTCAAAGCTGCGCGTCTTCTCGCCCGACTTCGATGAGGACGAGAT
Organism: uncultured Porphyromonadaceae bacterium; assembly: GCA_937898265.1. Classification (GTDB taxonomy): domain Bacteria; phylum Bacteroidota; class Bacteroidia; order Bacteroidales; family Paludibacteraceae; genus HGM05398. The sequence continues at coordinate 5,964 of CALEJM010000033.1, read as the reverse complement.
TCCTGTTGCCCTGCTCTTCCGCAGCGCCAACGAGATGCCAAAATTGGAACAGAAATCGCTACAGATGGCCAGCGGACGCATCCTCGACGTCGGCGCTGGTGCCGGCTGTCACGCCCTCGCTCTCCAGGAACTGGGGAAAGAGGTGGTGGCTATCGACATCTCGCCTCGCTCGGTGGAGACGATGGTGCAACGTGGTGTGAGAGATGCACGCGAGGAAGATTTCTGGACCGTTCACGAGCGCTACGACACTGTGCTGATGCTGATGAACGGCATCGGTATCGTCGGCAAGGTAAGCGAACTGCCCCGCTTCTTCCGTCACCTCGACACGATTCTCGCCCCGGGAGGTCAGGTGCTGCTCGACTCCTCCGACCTCTGCTATCTCTTTGAAACCGAAGAAGATATCATCGAGATTCCCGACACAGGCAGCTACTACGGCGAGTTGGAGTACACGATGAAATATAAGAATGTCAAAGGCGATGCCTTCCCTTGGCTCTATGTTGACTTCGACCTCCTCGCCTCTATCGGCAACGCCAACGGCTACAACGTGGAACTTGTAGACGAAGGCGAACACTACGACTATCTTGCACGAATCACTAAGCAACAATAGTTTAACCCAAATAAAAACATCAAAATGATTATCAAATTCAAGGACGACGAAGTGCCGCTCAACGGCTTCGTCATGCGCGACACCTACAGCGGTAACCTCGAGGGCACCTATGAGACTTGCTCCAGGTTCATCATCCAAGACCTCGAAGAAGAGGTACAGAAATCGTTACGGAAAGACGCTGTCTGCCGAACGCTCTACCTCCCGACACCACTGGTGGAAAGGAACAGATTCCACAACTGCCTGAAGCCCTACCGCTTCGAACTGAGTTTTGACAGACTCAAAGACTTCAAAGAACAACAGCGACTACAGATTGTCTTTTTTGACGACGCGCCTGCCGACAATGAGACGCTGGTCGGTTTCATCAACAAACGAACCGAGTTGTTGGAGTTCAACAAACTCGCCAAGACCATCGACCTCGATGCGCTGTTGGACAATTTCTAACGCAAACACAACAACATAACTCAATAAACATCAATATCATGGCAGAATTTTACGAATACCACTGCAAACAGTGCGGTCACAAGGAAATCGCCCCAGAAGGAGGTTTCGCTATCAAAAGAGCAACAACCAGTTTCTATTTCAAATGCAAGGCGTGCAAAGAGATTATCTCCTACAGCACAGAAGAAATAGCAGAGAAGCAACTCAGCCTCATATGCTGTCCGAAGTGCAGGGCTCTACACTCGCTCATCACGTGGAATCCTGTTGAGGGACGCTGCCCGAAATGTGGCGGCGAGATGGAAAAACCACCCCTTGCCTTCCCAATCTTAGTCGACTGATTCCGGCGAAAACATGTAAAATAAGGCGTTCTGACCACCCCAAAACATGTAAAATAAGGCGTTCAGCACACCACAAAATATGTAAAATAAGGCGTTGAGACCAACGAAAAATTGTAAAATAAGGCGTTGGTCTCATTTTTTGTTGTATCTTTGCAGTCCAGAAAAAAGGTCTGCAAGGTCAGCAAAATACACAGTTATCATACTGCCTTACAGACCATAAGCAGCACACATAAAACAAATCATCCTATGAATATCGACAAGCGAACGTTGGAAATCGTGCTCAGCGACCAGAAAAAAGAGATAGAGAATTGGTCGAATCAGCACCTCTGCTCCCGACAGGAGATGGGGGTGGTGGACCTCAACAGTCCTCAAGCACAAGTTGTCATAGGAGTTCGCAGAAGTGGAAAATCAACCCTCTGCCGACAGACACTCTCCGAAGCGGGTGTGATGTTTGCCTACGTCGACTTTGACGACGAGCGCCTCGTAGGACTTGACACCACCCAACTAAACGACCTCCTTGAAGTGCTGTATAAGATTTACGGACAATTCAGTCACATCTTCCTCGACGAGATACAGAACGTAGACGGCTGGCCACTATTTGTCAATCGCCTATTACGCAACAATATACACGTAATCCTGACCGGAAGCAACGCCAAACTGCTAAGCAACGACCTCGCCACCCATCTCACTGGACGTAGCAGCGAGATAGCCCTCTACCCCTTCTCCTTCGGCGAATACTGCCGTTTGAACAATGTGGACACCACGCTCCGCACAACCATCGGCATCGCCACACAGAGAAAAGCCTTCGACGACTACATGAAGCAAGGCGGATTTCCCGAATTGATGCACATCAAAGACAAACGGAGATATATCACCAACCTGACAGACAATATTCTAAAACGTGATATAGAGCAGCGCTACAAAATAGCTTTTCCTGCACAATTTGAAAAGATGGCACAGCATCTGCTAAATATAGCGCCTTATATCGTTTCCGCCGTTGACCTCGCCAAATTATTCGGTTTCAAGAGCAATCACACCGTTCAAAACTATCTTAAATATCTTAAGGAGGCATACGTGCTTATTGGAATACAAAAGTATTCGCAAAAAAGTCAGCAACGCACCGTTGGCGAGAAAGTCTACGCAGTCGACGTAGCCCTCATGAATCAACGCGAAAATGCCTTTGCAGGCGAAAATCTCGGTTGGCGCTTGGAGAATATCGTACTGACCCACCTTGTTCGCAGATTTAAGAACAGGGGGTGGGACATCTACTATCTCAAGGAGCGCTCAGGCGAGTGTGATTTCGTGGTATGCGATGCCAACAAGGTGATGCAATGCATCCAGGTATCCTATGACATCTCGTCGGAGAAGACCCTCAAACGAGAAATCAACGGACTGCTCCTTGCCCATAAGAAAACTCAATGCCAAGACCTTCTGCTCTTGACCGACCACGAATACCGAGACATCGAGAAAGACGGTCTGCACATCAAAGTTAGACCAGTCTACGAGTGGAGCGCTGAGATGCCAAACGATTAGCGCAAAAAAACACTTTTAAGGCAACTCATCATTCACACACATAGTTTTACGGAACCAAAAGACGAATGTTTGAAAAAAACAATGTATCTTTGCAGTTTAGTTAGGCAGAAACTATATGATTACGAAACTTGAATATACAACGATAGCCGGTCGCGCTCCCGAAATCATCGAGGAGGTGATGAATCTGGCTCATGTGCCTACCGACCCAGAGACACAGTTTACGCTGCGTCTGGTGGTGGAGGAGTTGGTGGTCAACATCGTCAACTATGCCTATGGCGACGGTGGCGACGGTCCGCTGCGCATCGAGCTTGACTCCGACAACAAATCGCTCACCCTCACCATTGCCGACAACGGCACACCGTTCAACCCACTGGAACACGCCACGCCCGACACCACCTTGTCGGCTGAAGAACGCTCCATCGGCGGCTTGGGCATCTACCTCGTTCGCGAGATGATGGACTCCGTCGACTACAAACGGGTGGACGGCAGCAACGTCATCACAGCCACCAAAAACATCAAACCGTCATGAAGAGACTCTTAGGCATCAAGGCGTTCCTCAACATCACGATGGCCGTACTGGTCATCGGCGGTTTGGTCTACGCCCTCGGCTTCGGCATCTGCCTCTATCTCGCCCGTCAGGAGGTGGACAAAGAGGTGGACCAGAAGATTGAGCGCGATATGGCGTATGTTCAGACCTACGTCGACAACCAACTGCAACGCGTTGAAGACGTAGCTTATACCCTCGTATGCTCCAAATTCGGCGGCAGTCACCGCGACACCACCGGCAAGGGCTACGTCGTCATCGACCCTAAGCACTTCACCCTTCCGACAGAGGAAGAGATCTTCGTCCTCTTGGAAGATTTTCTGAATATCAACCCTTACATCTGCGGCGTGGCCATCGGCTTCGAGCCGTTCCTCTATCCCGACACGAAGGGGGAATACGGCTTCGCGGCTTATGTCACCAACCTCAACGGCAAGAACGAACGCCTCAGCCTCGGCGAGATGCACGACTTCCGCCAGAAAGACTGGTATGCCGTGGCAGCGCAGACCGACCGCGACTCCTGGAGTCGTCCGTTCCGCGAGACGAGTCAAGGTAAGGTGGTTGCCTGCTTCAGCATGCCTCTGCACGGCATCGGCGGTCGCAACGTCGGCGTCCTTGCCATCGACATCAACACCGAGATGTTCCGACAGAAATGTAAGGAGGTGACACCATACCCTGGCGCCGAGGTGACGATGACCGACGACGAGTTCCGCTTCATCTTCCACCCCGACACCTCCTACCTGCTACACACTGTGGCTGAGGTGGGTTCATACGCCAACTACGACGCCGACGACAGCATGCGCATCAAGATGGAGGCACACCAGAGCGGCAACTACACCGTCAACAAGGGAACGGCACACGAGGCGCTGTTCTACTTCTCACCTATTCCACGCACCAACTGGACCATCTCCATCGAGTGTCCGAAGAAAGAGGTGTATGGCAACGTCGACCGCATGAAACGCGACACGATGTTTATTGCCGCCATCAGTCTCCTGGTGATGCTCATCTGCTTCATCTGGCTGTTCCGCAAACTGCAGAGCATGACCATCAACGAGGCAACCATCGGCCGTGAGCTACAGGTGGCGTCGGCCATCCAGATGGGCATGGTGCCAATCTTCAACCCCGCATTCCCCGACCGCCCAGAACTTGACATCAGCGGTTTCCTGAAACCAGCCAAGAGCGTAGGCGGCGACCTCTACGACTACGTGGTTCGCAACAACCACCTCTATTTCTGCATCGGCGACGTGAGCGGCAAGGGTATCCCGGCTTCACTGTTCATGATGGTGAACCTCGCCCTCTTCCGCAGTGCAACACAGCATACCACCAACCCTGCCGAACTGGTGAAGAACCTCAACGAGAGTCTCAGCCGAGGCAACACCAATTGTATGTTCTGCACCATGTTTGTCGGCATCCTCAACCTCGACACCGGTCAGCTCGACTACTGCAATGCGGGTCATAACCCACCTATCTTCCGCAGTGTTGACAAAGACGGCAACATCAACGTCCACTACCTCAAGCCAAAAGCCAATGTGGCTGTCGGCATGGTGGAGGAGTTTGATTTCGAGAAAGAGACCCTCATGCTCCACCCTTCGGAGAGTCTGTTCCTCTACACCGACGGCGTCACCGAGTCGGAGAACCGCCAGCACGAACTCTTCGGCGAGGAGGCCACCCTCGAGGCGGTCATCGAATCGCGTCAACACATGGCACAGACCTCCAAAGACGTCATCGACTTCGTAGCCGAGAAGGTGGAGAAACATGCCAACGGTGCCGAGCAGAGCGACGACATCACGATGCTCATCGTGGGCTACAAAGGTCTCATGCGACAAAACGGACAACAACACAAAAGCGATAAGAACTCATGAGTATCTATGCTGCGATAACCATCGGTCTGCTCTTGGGCAAGATTGCACTCATGCTCGACCGCCGCATCCCTTCCGACCTCATCGGACTGGGCATTATCGCCATTCTGCTCCTGACGGGTGCACTGTCAACCACCGAAGCCCTTTCGTGTTTCAGCAACGAGTCTGTGGTGCTGGTAGGTGCGCTGAGCATCGTGGTGGCAGGTCTCATCTACTCGGGAGCGGTCAACTGGTTTACCGAGCTCCTTTTCTCCAAGAGTCTCACCTTCCGTCAGCTATTGCGTAGGATGCTTATCCCTGTGGCCACCCTCAGCATCTTCATCATCTCCGAAGCTGTGGTAGCCATCTTCACCCATATCACCCGCATCGTAGGCCGACGCATCAAAGTAGAACCTTCAAGGGTGCTGCTGCCACTGAGTTGTGCTGCTGCCTTGGGCAGTATGTGCTCACTGCTCGGTTCGCCTGCCAACCTCGTCATTGCCAACTTCTACCGTCAGACAACGGGTGAGGCAATGGCTATCTTCGAACCTTTCCTCCCTGGATTGATTTGCGCTGTGGTGGGCATCATCAGCATCTCGCTGCTGCGTCAGTTCCTCCCCGTACGCAAGTCGCCAGAGGACTCATTTGCCGACAGTGCTGATTATACCG
>CALEJM010000032.1 GCA_937898265.1 uncultured Porphyromonadaceae bacterium | reverse complement strand
AGGCAAATAAAAAGAAAAACTACGAACTCGTTCAAGCCTGTGCTGCCGACTTCAAAGCTGAGAACGGTAGCATCGTCTGTCGCGAACTTCTTGGACTCTCGCCAATGACGCCACCTCAGCCAACACCGGAGCCACGCACCGAACAATACTATAAGAAACGTCCTTGCGGCGAATTGGTTCGTATGGCTGCCGAAATCGTCGGTCGCCGACTGTTGCAACTGAACACAAAGGAATAGCAACGATGAGAACACTGATTCAGCGCGTTCAGCATGCCGAAGTCGTAGTCGACGGTCAAGAAGTCAGTCGCATTACCCAGGGGCTTATGGTCCTTGTTGGCATCGAGGAAGCCGACACAGCCGACGACATCGAATACCTTGCCGGCAAACTCGTTCGCCTGCGCATCTTCGACGACGAGCAAGGGGTGATGAACCGCTCTGTTGCCGACGTCAACGGCGAAGTGATGCTCGTCAGTCAGTTCACCCTCATGGCTGCCACTGCCAAAGGCAACCGTCCTTCCTATATCCGCGCAGCCAAACCCGATATCTCTAAACCGATGTACGAAGCCTTCTGTCAGAAGGTAGAGACGCTGTTGAGCAAGCCAGTAGCGCGAGGCATCTTTGGTGCTGATATGAAGGTAACTCTCCTCAACGATGGTCCCGTCACCATCTGGATGGACTCTAAGAATAAAGAATAAACAACAATTTCACATGGAGAAATTCAAACAATTATATGAAGACTACGGCTGCAATATCACCGACAAAGCGGTGAGCAAAGCCGTGGCCGACATCCTTGAAAAGGAATACGAAGCCAACAACAACGTCAAGGTCTACAAACAATGCTTCAACAGCATCGACCTCACCTCGTTGCACACCACCGACACCATAGAAGAGATTGAGGCTATGGTGAAGAAAGTCAACGCCTTCAACACCGAGTTCCCCGACATGCCTCAGGTGGCTGCCCTCTGCGTCTACCCAGCGATGGTTGAGACTGCTGTCAACACCCTCGAGGTCAACCTCCCAGTGGCTTCCGTCTGTGCTTGTTTCCCAAGTTCGCAGACCTTTATTGAAGCCAAGATTGCCGAGGTTGGACTCACAGTGGCTGCCGGAGCCAAAGAGATAGACGTTGTTCAAAGTGTTGGCACTTTTCTCAGCGGTCGCCACGTTGAAGTCAGCGACGAACTCATTGAACTGAAGTCAGCCTGTCGTGACGCACACCTCAAGGTGATTCTTGAGAGCGGCTCGCTCCCATCTGCTGAGGCTGTCAAACAAGCCTCCGTTATTGCCATGACCTCAGGCGCCGACTTCATCAAGACTTCAACCGTCAAGGCCTCGCCTGCCGCTACCCTTGAGGCTGCCTACGTGATGTGCACAGCTATCAAGGCCTACTACGAGAAGACTGGTCGCAAGGTAGGCTTCAAGCCAGCTGGCGGCATCTCTACCACCGAAGAGGCTGTGAAGTTCTACACCGTGGCACGTTCGGTATTGGGCGATGGTTGGATGAATAACGGTTTGTTCCGCATCGGCGCAAGTCGTCTTGCCAACTCGCTCCTGAGCTCCATCTACGGCAAAGAAATCAAATACTACTAATCTCACACTGAACAAGTGATTCCCCAATCTCTCAAACGGTGGTTGCCCTGGCTGACACTCCTCGTGATAGGGGTGTTGTCGCTCTTGCCTGGCAATAACATTCCGAGGTCTGAAGTTCCTTTCTCCGACAAAATGGTACACGCCGCGATGTATGGGGCTTTTGCACTAAGTCACTATCTTGCCTATGCTGAGCGTCGCTGGATTTTCGGCGTGATGATAGTGGTGCCTTCGCTTTGGGGTATCTTGTTCGAGTGGTTGCAAAACTATGTGCCAATGAGGTCAGTATCCGTGTGGGACGCCGTGGCCAACGTGCTGGGTGCCTGCTGTATGACCTTGGTGGTTTACCTTTGGAATAAAAGAAAATGAACTCTAAACAGTCAAGCAATATCTGTTTCACGAAAACACTGGATGAGGTGTTGTTGCCTTTCGTCAACGACAGCGACAAGGTGGTGATATTCTGTGATAAAAACACGCGGAAACACTGTCTCCCGCTGCTGTTGGAGAGTCTGCCACAACTTGCCGAGGCTCCCGTCATCACTATCGAAGCGGGCGACGAGGTGAAGACCCTCTCCACGGTGGAGTCGCTTTGGAATCAGATGATGCAGTTGGGAGTGACGCGCCATAGTCTGCTCATCAACCTGGGCGGCGGCGTCGTGACCGACCTTGGCGGTTTTGCTGCTGCCACCTATCAGCGTGGCATCCGTTTTGTCAATATACCCACCTCGATACTCGCCATCGTCGATGCCTCTGTAGGCAGTAAGACAGGCTTTAATTTCGGCGGACTGAAGAATCAGATCGGACTATTTGCCCCTGCCGCTTGTGTTGCTATCGACCTCCGTTTCCTCGCCACCATCTCCGAGGGTGAGTTCTATGCCGGATGGGCCGAGATGCTTAAACATGCCTTACTCACCAACGAGAAGATGGTTGTTGACACGATCAAAACAAACTATGAGAGTTTGGGACAGCAGAAGTTTCTCAACCTGCTCAAGCGTAATGTGAAGGTCAAGCAACATTATGCTGCCAACGACCCCCACGACCTCGGTCTGCGCCACGCGCTCAACCTCGGTCACACCTTTGCCCACGCCTTTGAGGCGCTGATGGTCAAGAAGGGCTACCGACCTATTTCGCACGGCACAGCAGTGATGTGGGGTTTGCTATGTGCCCTCTATCTCTCCGTAGTCAAATTCAATTTTCCGAAGCAATATCTACAGTGGCTGATGCCGCTTGCCAAGAACGAGTTTGCACCCATTGCCTTCGACTGCAACGACTACGAGACCATCCTTGCGCTGATGAAGAACGACAAAAAGAATGAGTTCGGCAAAATCTATTTCACCCTTTTGGGTGACTTGGGCGACGTCCGCGTCAAGCAGGAGGTTGCCAAAGAGGAGATTTTTGAGGCACTTGATTTTATACGAGAAAATTAAAACTTACAGATACAAATGAAATTAGCATTGATAGGATACGGCAAGATGGGACAACTCATCGAGAAGATTGCCCTCCAACGAGGACATACTATCGTGGCACGTATCGATGTTGATAATATGAGCGATATCCACTCCGACGCTTTCCGCAGTGCCGAAGTTGCCATTGAGTTCACCACTCCTTCTGCCGCTGTGGCCAACTACCGCGAGGCGTGGAAAGAGGGGGTCAAGGTTGTTTCGGGCACCACGGGCTGGACAGCACAGTTGGATGCCGTTCGTCAAGAGGTGGAAGCTAGCGGCTACACCCTCTTTTGGGCTTCTAACTTCAGTATTGGTGTCAACCTCTTCATGGAGGCCAACCGTCGTCTCGCTGAGTTGATGAACCCTTACAAACAGTATGGCGTGCGCCTCTCCGAGACCCACCATACAGCTAAGAAAGATGCCCCAAGCGGCACTGCCATCACCCTTGCTGAGACCATCCTCCCTGAGTTGGACAACTACAGTAATTGGGCATTGACAGACACCACCCATGCTGCTCCCGGCACGCTCCCTGTGGAGGCTATCCGCGAGGGTCAGGTGCCAGGCATCCACTCTTTGGTCTACGAGAGCGATGCCGACGTCATCACCTTCACCCACTCCGCCAAGAGTCGCGAGGGCTTTGCCTTGGGTGCCGTCATGGCTGCCGAGTTTGCTGCCACCCACCACGGTTTCCTCTCAATGCACGATATGATAGGTTTCTAACACTAACTGACAGATACGATTATGGAACAAGAAAATAACTCAAAACCAACCCTTCGCGAGCGTTTCTACAAGCCAGTTCGCAAATGGATATCCTGTGCCTTGTGGTGCATCCTCTACATCCTGTTTATTGTATGGGTAGGCAATTTCTGGTGGCTCTTCCTGTTGCCGCTCATCTTCGATGCCTTCATCACCCGTTTCATCCCTTGGGATTTCTGGAAGAAGACCAAAAACAAATTTGTCTACACCGTCTGCTCATGGATTGATGCCATCGTATTTGCCTTGGTGGCAGTCTATTTCATCAATCTCTACCTTTTCCAGAACTATCAGATTCCTTCCTCCTCGTTGGAGAAGACGCTCCTCGTTGGCGATTTCCTCTATGTGAGCAAGGTGGCATACGGTCCTCGTATCCCTAACACGCCACTCTCAATGCCTTTGGTACAGAACACGTTGCCTTTTGGTAATGCCAAGTCGTATATTGAGAATCCGCAATGGGAATACCGTCGTCTGAAAGGTTTCCATGAAGTTCAGCGTGGTGACATCGTTGTGTTCAACTTCCCTGCTGGCGACACCGTGCCTCTCAAGGTTTCCAACCCCGATTTCTACACCCTATGCTACTATAACTCCTTTGCTACCATGCCTGTTGTGGCTGATAGCGTGGTCGGTTTTGCTGAATACCGCGAGCGTCTCAAGAAAGGTGCTGAGGCTATCAGATACAACGAGACGATGTTTGGCGAGGTGATTTGGCGTCCTGTCGACAAGCGCGAGAACTACGTGAAGCGTTGTATCGGTTTGCCAGGCGAGACTTTGGAGATTCGCAACGACGTGGTCTATATCAACGGCCAGGCTTTGGATGACCCAGAGCATCTGCAGCACTCCTACTACGTGGAGACTGACGGCACTACCTTCTCTGCCGAGATGTTGAAGAAACTGGATATCCGCCTCGACGAGAGTTACGAAATCTCCAATCCTGAGCTCTTGAAATATCTTGCCATCGGTTGCGACACGCTGGGCAATCTCCGCGGTCGCGTGTTCCGTCTCTCTCTGACAAAAGCTACCCTCCAGAAAGTCAAGAGCATTCCTTTTGTCAAGGCTGTGAAGCAGGAGACCGAGGTGCCCGACGCCTACAACACCATCTTCCCATTGGCATATTCACAGCGTTGGAGCGTCCACAACTATGGTCCGCTCTATATTCCTAAGAAGGGTGAGACCATCGAACTGACCGAGGACAACCTCTTGCGCTACGAGCGTATCATCACCTCCTACGAAGGCAATACCCTCGACTTCCGCAACGGCAAAGCCTATGTTAATGGTCAAGAGGCTAAGAGCTATACCTTTAAGATGGATTATTATTGGATGATGGGCGACAATCGCGACAACTCTGCCGACTCCCGTATGTGGGGTTTCGTTCCTGAGGACCATATCGTTGGTCGTCCTGTCTTCGTATGGCTCTCTTTGGATAAGGAACGCAGTTGGTCGGAGGGTCGTCTGCGCCTCAACCGCTTGTTCCGTAACGCTAAACGATAGTAGCTGTGTTAGATATTCTTTACGAAGATAATCACCTTATTGCCGTTAACAAAGGCTCGTCAGACCTCGTTCAAGGCGACCGCACGGGCGACGAGACGCTTCCCGACCGCATCAAGCAGTATCTCAAGGAGGCGTATGCCAAGCCGGGCAATGTCTTTCTTGGCGTGACCCACCGTCTGGACCGTCCGGTGACGGGCGCTGTGGTGTTTGCCAAGACGTCGAAGGCTTTGGCGCGTATGAATGCGATGTTTGCTGAGCATAAGGTGGAGAAGGTCTATTGGGCACTTGTCTGCGGCGCACCCAGAGAGCCTGAGGGCACGTTGGAGCACTACCTTGTGAGGGATGGAGCCAAGAACAAGAGTTTTGCCCATCAGAAGCCCGTAGGCGACGCAAAGCGGGCGGTGTTGCACTATCGCACCCTCGTGCGTCTCGACCGCTACACGCTCCTTGAGGTGCATCTGGAGACGGGTCGTCATCATCAGATTCGCTGTCAACTCTCCACGATGGGCTGTCCTATCAAAGGCGACCTCAAATATGGTGCTCCTCGCTCCAATCCTGACGGAGGTATCTCTTTGCATGCGCACAGCCTTAGTTTCGTGCATCCTGTAACGAAACAACCAACGCTCATCGTAGCTCCTGTGCCCAACGATCCGTTGTGGCGCGTGGCAGCAGAAAAAATTGCCGAATAACTACATTATTATATAATGTGAAGGGTTCTGTCGTTGTGGCAGAACTCTTTTTTTGTCTTTGTGAGAAAATAAAAAACCACCCTTGAAAAAGGATGGTTTGACCATTATCTTATTGTTGGATTAACGAAGACGGCGGTCGAGGTCGCGGGAAGTATCGCGCTCTTTGATGGTTTCGCGCTTGTCGTAGAGTTTTTTACCTCGGGCAAGATAAATCTCCAGTTTGGCGTATCCCTTCTCGTTGATGAAGAGTCGGGTTGGGATGATGGTCGTGCCGGTGTCTTTGGTGGCGCGTTCCAGTTTGTTCAGTTCGCGACGGTTGAGCAGCAGTTTGCGTTGGCGTGTGGCACTGTGGTTGTAGTAGGTGCCGAGGCGATACTCAGCGATATGCATGTTGAGCACCCACAACTCGTGGTTGGTGAAGGCGCAGTAGGCATCGTTGAGACCTGCCTTGCCTTCGCGAATCGACTTGATTTCGGTGCCTGCCAACACCAGTCCGGCGGTATATTTGTCGGAGAGGTGATAGAGGTAGTGTGCCTTACGGTTGCTGATTTCTATGTTTTTCTTTTTTCCTTTCATCTGATAGAGTTGTTTTTAGTGAGCCTCCAGCCAGTTGTTGCCAGTGCCGATGTCCACGCGGAGCGGAACGGAGAGGGCCACAGCTTGTTCCATGGCCTCGGTGATGATGGCGCGCAGCTGTTCCACTTCTGATGGGGCAACAGAGAAGTCCACCTCGTCGTGAACTTGAACCAAGAGATGTGCCTTCAGCCCGCTGGCTTTCACCATGTTGTAGATACGAACCATGGCGAGTTTCATGATGTCGGCCGCTGTGCCTTGGATAGGGGCGTTGACGGCGTTGCGTTGTGCAAATCCGCGAACGGTGGCGTTCTTGGAGTTGATATCGGGCAACTGACGTCGGCGGTGGTAGAGTGTCTCAACATAACCTTGACGTGCAGCGAGTTCCTGCTGTTGCTCAATGAAGCGGCGCACACCAGGGAACGATTGGAAGTAGTGCTCGATGAGTTCGGAGGCTTCGCCACGTGGCACGTTGAGGCGCTCGGCGAGTCCGAAGGCTGAGATGCCGTAGATGATGCCGAAGTTGGCGGTCTTGGCTTTGCGGCGCATCTCTGGGGTCACCTCCTCAATAGGCACTTTGAATATCTGTGCGGCGGTGGCAGCGTGAACGTCGTGGTCGGCGCGGAAGGCGTTGCAGAGAGCTTCGTCGCCGCTGAGGTGAGCCATCAGCCTCAACTCAATCTGCGAGTAGTCGGCAGAGAGAAATAGTTCGCCGTCGTTGGGCACAAAGGCGCGGCGTATAAGCTGTCCGTTGGCGTCGCGAATCGGGATGTTCTGTAAGTTTGGATTCGACGAACTCAGTCGTCCGGTGGCTGTTACGGTCTGGTTGAACGAGGTGTGGATGCGTCCTGTCTGGTTGTTGACCATGGCAGGAAGGGCATCGATATAGGTGCTGAGCAGTTTCTTCATGCCTCGGTATTCGAGGATGAGAGGCACTACGGGATGGGCGTCGCGTAGGGCGGTGAGGGTCTCCTCGTCGGTCACAAACTGTCCGCTCTTGGTGCGACGTGGTTTCTCTACAATCTTGAGTTGGGCAAACAGCAGTTCGCCTATCTGCTTGGGGGAGTTGACATTGATAGGACCATCGGCAAACTTGCGGATTTGTGCTTCGATGCCGCTGAGGCGCACTGTGAAATCTTGCGAGAGATTGGCCAAGGCGAAGTCGTCGATGAGCACGCCTTCAAACTCCATAGCTGCCAGCACACGAATCAATGGCATCTCGATGTCGTAGCAGAGTGTCTGGAGGTTGGCATCTTCAATCTCTTTGTGGAGCATCGGACTAAGCTGTGTCACTGCGAGGGTGCGTTCTGCCGCAATGGTGAGCAGGAGCGTGTCGTTGAGAGCCTGTCGGAGAGCCTCTTCGTTGCCTTTGGTAGCAGGGATGGCGGTCAGCATCGTGTGGAGTTGCTGCTCGGCGAGTGCTTCAAGGAGATGAGGCAGTTCGGCATTCAGCACGTAGTGGGCCACTTCGGTGTCGAAGAGCGGTCCGTTGAGTGCGATGTCGTATCGTTGGAGCATGACGATGAACGGCTTCAGTCCGCAGCTCGTCTTGCTGATGTGTTCGTTTTCAAAGAGTGGTTGAAAGTGTTTCAACAGTGTGGTGATACCCGCTTTGTCGGCAGGAAATTTGACCACGAAACCTTTGTTGGGCGCTGTCTGTACGCCGAGGGCCAGCGGTTGAGCCTTCATGGCTTCCAACGTGGTGAGGAGGCAGAAGAACTCAAGGTTGCTGCACGACTCGAGGTGTGAGAGTTCTGAGGTCAGCTCGTCGGCGGTTGCAATGAGGTGGAAACCCTCTATGTTGAACGAGGAAGTAGGGATTGGAGCCTCTGTCTCTTCCTCTTGTGCGCCCTCTTGGTCGAATAGTCCGCCAAGTGATTCCTTGACTGCGGGAGCGGCGGCTGCCTGCTGCAGCGCCTCCAGCTCCTTGAGCTCCTTCTCCGCGTCGATGCGCGGATCGTCGAAAAGCCCGAGACGCCGCTTCACGCGCAGCACCTCGCGGACCCTCGCAATCGGCTCCTCGGTTGTCTGGTGCGCAAGCACCACGGAA
>CALEJM010000031.1 GCA_937898265.1 uncultured Porphyromonadaceae bacterium | reverse complement strand
CGAAAAGGCGGGCGCGCATCTCCGGCGAAAGGGACAGCCCGTTTGCGACCTTGTTGACCGCGGTATCGGTATCGTAGCCGCCAAGGATACTGCCAAAGTGATGGAGATGTTCAACCGTCCACAAGTAAAACGCCTCCTCCCACGCGGCTTGATGCTCCGTTGGACCGTTAAACCAGAAGAAGGCACAGCAAAAACCGGTGAGAAAGTAGAACTCTACTCACTCATCGCCCTCAAATGCAACAACCGCGACGGTCGCGCCCCACTCGCTGGCGACGTAATCACCGACGCTAACCCAGACTTCGACCAATTGACCGGTCGCGCAACCGTTAACATGAAAATGAACAACGAAGGCGCACAAACCTGGTCTCACCTCACCAAAGCAAACATCGGCAAAGCTATTGCCATCACCCTTGACAACTACGTTTACTCATTCCCTAACGTTCGCGACGAAATCACCGGCGGCAGCTCAGAAATCTCTGGCCAGTTCACCGTTGAAGAAGCAAAGGACTTGTCAAACGTATTGAAATCTGGTAAGATGCCAGCTCCTGCCCGCATCGTTCAAGAAGACGTAGTTGGTCCATCACTCGGTCAAGAGGCTATCCACAACGGCTTGATCTCATTCATCATCGCCTTCTGCCTCGTGCTCCTCTACATGATTTTCTACTACGGCTTGATTCCTGGTCTCATCGCCGACGCCGCTTTGATCTGCAACGTGTTCTTCATGTTCGGTATCTTGGCATCATTCGGTGCAGTATTGACCTTGCCTGGTATCGCCGGTATCGTCTTGACACTCGGTATGTCAGTCGACGCTAACGTACTTATCTACGAACGCATCCGCGAGGAATTGCGTGGTGGCAAATCATTGCGCAAAGCTGTCAACGACGGTTACAGCAACGCCTTCACAGCCATCTTCGACTCAAACATCACCACCATCCTCACAGGTATCATCTTGTTCTGGTTCGGTAGCGGTCCTATCAAAGGCTTCGCAACCACATTGATTGCAGGTATCCTCACCTCATTCTTCTCTGCCATCTTCCTCTCACACCTCATCTACGAGCGTCTGTTGAAGAACGACAAAGAACGCAACATCACCTTCACAACCAACTTCACCAAGAATTGGTTCCAGAACTTCAACTTCAAATTCATCGAGAACCGCAAGAAAGCTTACATCTTCTCTGGTGTAATCCTCTTGGTATGCCTCGTTTCTCTCTTCACACTCGGTTTGAAACAAGGTATCGACTTCTCTGGTGGTCGCAACTACGTAGTACGTTTTGAGAACAACGTCAACGCAGAAGAAGTCCGCGAAGACCTCAGCCACGTATTTGAAGGCTCTCAAACCAGCGTCATCACCATGGGTGCTGCCAACCAAGTTCGCGTCTCAACCAACTACGCTATCGACGACGACAGCGAGAATATCGACGACCAAATTGAGGCAATGCTCTATGAAGGCTTGAAGAAATATATGAACGAGAACGTAACCCTCGACCTCTTCAAAGAGCGCTACACCGTTAACGGCGGCGAATACGCTCGTGCCATCGAGATGGGCAACGAAGAAACCTTCGGTATCCAAAGCTCACAAAAGGTTGGTCCTACCATCGCTGACGACATCAAGACCTCAGCCGTATGGTCAATCCTTGCTGCTTTGATTGTTATCGGTCTCTATATCCTCATCCGCTTCCGCAACTACGCCTTCTCACTCGGCGCTGTTGCTGCGTTGGCTCACGACTCATTGTTCGTAATCGGTGTTTACTCATTGCTCTACAAAGTAATGCCATTCTCACTCGAAATCGACCAATCATTCATCGCTGCCATCCTGACCATCGTAGGTTACTCAATCAACGATACCGTGGTAATCTTCGACCGCGTTCGTGAGAACATGACACTCTATCCAAAACGTAAGTTTGCCGGTGTTGTCAACCACTCATTGAACTCAACACTCAGCCGTACCTTCAGCACCTCAATGAGTACATTCATCGTATTGCTCGCAATCTTTATCTTCGGTGGCGAGACAATCCGCGGTTTCGTATTCGCTCTCTTGCTCGGTGTGATTGTCGGTACCTACTCTTCACTCTTCATCGCTGCTCCTCTCGCCTACGAAATCCGTATCCGTCAGAAGAAAGTGAAAGAGCTCGAAGCTGTTGCTAACGATTAATATCTAATCGATTATACGAAAATTTATAGGGGGGGGTGGTCAAACATTTCCCCCTATATTTATTAAAATAGTAATGTTGCGTCCGACACGAATCAGGACCTATCCCATGAAAAAGAACATCTTTCTGACCCTCATCTGTCTCTCCCTTTCCTTGATGGTAGGAGCACAGAGCCGTCTGAATCTCGGCGGTCAGCCAATCAAAGTATCTACTGCAGAGAACCAACAGTTGCGCCATTTTATTGACTCCATCAACAAACAGTTCCCAATGGTCATCAACCCTTCCATTGAGATGATGAAGTTTGCTTACGAGAATGGCAATGTCATCATGGTCTATGCCGTCGACGAAAGCGCTCTCAACCTTGACGAACTCAAGAAAAACGAAGAGTTGATAAAACAAGGGCTCCGTCAGACGATCATCAACAACACATCGCATTTCCGTAAATTGTTGAAGATACTCATTGATAACAAGTCTGGACTTGGCGTGCTCTATCACAGCAAAACCTCAACACTCTCTGCCAAAGCCAATTTTACCTACGACGAATTGGTTGAAATCTACGATGCCCAAAGCGCCAGCGAAGGTGACTACGAAGCACAGTTGGCTGCACAAATAAAAATAGCCAATCTCAGTCTGCCTCGCATGCTTGACGAGATTACCATTTGCGAGCGTGTGGTTCTTGAGAATAAAACCGTAGTTTACTATCACACTATTGAGGAAAGCGACGAGTTTTCTTTGAACTCATTCAAAACAGGCAAAGAGAAGAAAGCCTTTGCCAATGTGATAAAACTCAGCGCCTATTCTTCAATGACCAATCCGATAACAGTAAAATTCTACCAACTCGTTGCCTACACCAATCGTAGTTTGAAATTTCACTACATCGGTAATCAATCAGGCAAGGAATTTGACGTAGTGCTTACCAACAAAGAACTCAAGAAAGTACTTCTCAAACCATAAACCTCGGTTTGCAGACAAAAAGAAAAAGCTGTTTACGGATTCGTAAACAGCTTTTCTTGTTTTTTATTGTATTGCGACTTAATCTTCGAAGAGCGTCATCTCGCCGCGAAGTGGAGTCAGCATCATCTCCTTCACTTCCTTTTGGTCGTTGCTTCGTCCGAGCACCATCATCAGTTTGGTGACAGCGGCTTCAAGCGTCATGTCATGACCGGAGATCACACCGGCGCGTTGAAGATTCAAACTTGTCTCGTAACGACCCATCTCTACGCTGCCTGCACGGCATTGTGAGACGTTCACAATCGTGATGCCGCGTTCGTTGGCCTCCTTGAGAAGTTGGAAGAACCACTCGGCTCTTGGCGCATTGCCGCTGCCGAAAGTCTCGAGAACCACGCCGCGGAGTCCGTGAATACCCAAAACGGCTTCCACGTTCTCGTGACGAATGCCGGGGAAGAGTTTCAAGATAGCCACCTTGTCGGAACAAGCAGTATCGATGCTCATCGGAATCGTTGACGACTCGTGGTGGATATATTCGTCATAGTATTTGATGTGAACGCCGGCTTTAGCCAAGTGGTGGTAGTTGAAGGCGGCGAAAGCGTCGAACTCCTCGGTGCTTCGTTTGGTCGTGCGGTTGCCGCGCATCAGTTGTCCCTCAAAGAAGAGAGCCACCTCCGGCACCATGGCATTGCCGTTCTCATCCTTGTCGGCCGCTAATTCAATGGCGGTGATGAGATTCTCCTTGGCATCACTGCGGAGCACGCCAACAGGAAGCTGAGAGCCGGTGAAGATAACCGGTTTCTTCAGATTGTTGAACATAAAGCTGAGTGCAGATGCAGAATACGACATTGTGTCGGTGCCGTGAAGCACGACGAAGCCGTCAAACTTGTTGTAGTTCTCTTCCACAATCTGCGCAATGCGAACCCATACAGAAGGCTCAACGTCGCTGGAGTCAATCAGTGGTGAGAAAGAAACTGAAGCAAGATTGACGTTGAGCATCTTAAGCTCAGGCACAAAGCCGAGCACACGCTCAGTATCCAATGGTGAGAGCGATCCTGTTCCAGAGTTCTCTCCCATGCTGATAGTGCCGCCAGTAAAGATGAGCAGCACAGAGCTTTTCTTATCGTTGTCCATAGTGATGTCAGCTTATATAATTATGGTGCAAAGGTAAGAATTATTCGTGAGAAAACTTCCCATTCTGCCGTTATAAACGTCCAAAATAACATAATCGTCTCTTTTGTCCACTTTTTTTGCTGCTAATCGTTCGCCGTGGGAGATTTTTGAGTAATTTTGTCCCCTGTTATATAACACCAACTCACAAGACAACATGAAAACAATAAAACATACTGCCGCCGTGCTATCCACCCTTTTTGTGGTGCTCCTTTTTTCGGCATGCGGTCCCTCTGGCGAGCATTTCGATGCTTCATTATTACCAGGTTATTGGCAACGTTCGTCGAAACTGACCGATGGTCTCGACTGCTACCGCTTTGATGCTAGTGGTAAAGGTGTTACCTGGGACACCGGCGACGACGTAACTGAATCCGAAGCTCAGCCGTTTACTTGGACCCTCTCGGGTAGTAACCTCACCATCATTCATATCGGCGAGATGGGTGCTCAAGTGCCAAAGGTCTACAAACTCAAAGAATTGACCTCCACGCGACTGAGCTTTGTTGACAGCTACAACGTCAGCTACACCTTTGCCCGTTATCAACCGTAAACACGACACTACCGATGGATAAGAAAAAGATATTCAAAATCACCGGCATCTCCCTCGCCTCCCTGGTGGCTTTAGTCGCCTTGGTTGGCGCGATAGCCTGTTGGATTGTCTTTACCCCAAAGAAAGTCACCCCAATCGTGAAAGATGCCTTGGGCAATGTGCTGACTTGCGAAGTAGAGGTGGACACTGTCGACCTCACCTTTTTCAGCACCTTCCCTCATTTCGGACTCCATGTGTCCAACCTCACCTTGGTTAACGACCTCGACAGTGTGCTCCCGTCAACTCTCTGCAAGGTGGGCGACTGCACCCTTTCGCTCAACCTCATGAGTTTCCTCCGCGAGAAACAACTCGTCGTTACCGAATGTCGCATCAAGAACGGCGTTGTCAACCTGTGGTCTAACGCCGATGGCGTAGTCAACTACAACATCGTCAGCACCGATACCACCGACACCACCTCGTCGATGCCATTCAAACTCCTTGATGTAGAAGGCGTGGAGCTGCGCAACATCGCCTTGACCTATACCGATATTCCGTCAAAACTCAACGCACATATCAATAACGTGGAGTCGCTCTCTGCCAATCTTAAGTGGAAGGAGAACGATGCCAAAGTGCGTCTTGATTTAGATGCCGATGGCATCACCGTTTCTAATGGTGACACCACCGTACTCTTGGCTCAAGCCAGTCAGATGAATCTCGTTGCCAACGTAGAGCAGACAGGTTCCAACTACGGCGGCAAACTCACTGCCAACATACCGCAACTCACTGTTGACCGCGGCGACATCTACTTCGTTCGTCAACAGTCAGTCAAGGTGGACTTGCCTTTCAGCTTTGATGCCGACGGTTTCCGTTTGCAACTCAACGAATCGTCTGCCACTGTTGCCAACAAATCCATTAACATCGACGGATTCTTAGCTTCTGCCGACCACGGTTACAACATCGACATGACCGTCACCGCACCACAATGGGATATTGAAGAGACCCTTGCCTTGGTGCCTGACACCTACCAAAGTCTTTTGGATGGCATCGATGTCAAAGGTGACATTCAGATAGAGAAGGCTCGTCTTGTCGGACTCTACAACGACAGCACCATGCCTGATGTCGTGGCAACACTCAGTCTGGACGACGCCACACTCCAAGTGTCTGGTTTCCCTTATACCTTAAGTAAGGTAGACGCTGAAGTAGACGCCACCGTCAATCTCAACGACTCAACACTTAGTCGTGCCACCATCAAGAGTCTGCATGCCGAGACCCTCAAATCGCGCGTGGATGCCACTGGCGAGGTGACCGACCTCATGGGCGATCCATTGCTTGACCTCAAGACCAATGTCGACGTCTATCTCCCTGATGCCAAAGCCATCGTCACACCGAAACTTCGTATGGAAGGACGTGCCAAAGGACCATTGGCATTCCGCTTCACCCTCAGCGACATCTCCAACAGCCGATGGGAGAAGATGGCAATGAACGGTACGTTGGCATTGAGCAATTTCGATATGCTCTACAACGACACCGTTGCTGCCAAAGCGAAAAAGGCAACGATGGTTGTCAAAGTGCCGAGCACTGTGGCCAACAAGAAATTCAAAGAATTTGGTCGCGCCCACATCACCACCCAGACACTTGATGCCTCCATCAAAGGTCTTGGCAACGCCCTCGGCAAAGACGCTGATATCAACGTAGGCCTCTCCAACCCACTGGTTGACGATCCTTTGTCGCTGACCTCCTCGTTGAAGTTCTCCACATTAACAGGTGTGATTGATTCTGTTGACATCGACATGAAGAATGCCAACGGTGCTGTCTCGTTCTATCCCGAAAAGAAACTCACCCATTACGATATCACCCTTCATGGCGAAGGAGTCAAAGCCAATAGCGGTCCGGAGCTTCGCGCCAATGCCGACCGTCTTTCAGTTGTTGGAACGTTGCTTTACGACAGTGTCAAGGTGGATATGCTCCAACGTTGGGCACCTCGTCTTAGCATCACCGTTTCCAAAGGTCTTGCTCGCAGCAACAAACTTATTATGCCGATTGAGATGCCGCATGCCAAGATTCTGTTTACCCCATCACTCCTCACGGTCAATGAGAGCAGAATGCAGGTGGGCGGCTCCGACTTCTCCCTCTCGGGCACCATCACCAACCTCCAGGAATGGCTCAACAACGAGGCCTTGCTGAAAGGTAAGATGAAATTCGTGTCCAATACCACCGATGTCTACGAAATCATGGACCTCGTCAGCGGTTTCGGCATCGACTCCACTGCCGTTGAAGATGGCGCTTACGCCGAGATGGAAAGCAAGGAAGACAATCCGTTCCTTGTTCCTCTGGGCACAGACCTCGTTTTGACCACCCAAATCAAGAAGGCTGTGGTTGGCAACAGCGATTTCCGCAACGTAGAAGGTAAGCTTCGTGTCAAAGATGGCATCCTTGTGCTTGATGAGATGGGTATGACCTGCGATGCAGCCACTATGCAGCTCACTGCTATGTACCGCTCGGAACGCAAGAATCATCTGTTTGTGGGTGCCGATTTCCACCTTTTGAACATCGACATCGACAAACTCATCGACATGATACCTGCCATCGACACCATCATCCCGATGCTCTCGTCGTTCAAGGGTAGAGCAGAGTTTCACCTTGCTGCCGAGGGCTATCTCAAGTCGGACTACTCGCCAAAGTACTCCACCTTGCGCGGTGCGGCATCCATTGAGGGCGCCGACCTCGTTCTTTTAGACAGCGAAACCTTCTCCACCATTGCCAAATACCTCCTCTTCAACAAGAAGACCGAAAACAAGGTAGACTCGATGAGTTTGGAGTTGACACTCTTCCGCAACGAGGTTGAACTCTTCCCATTCCTCATTCAGATGGATAAGTATCAAGCAGTGGTTCAAGGTCGCTACGACCTCACGCCTCACTACGATGCCCACATCGAAACCCTCGCTCCGGTGCGCTTGGCACTCAACGTGGTGGGCGACGAAGATGCCAACTTTAAGTTCCGCTTGGGCAAGACCCAGTACGGCAATATGTACAAACCGGAAAAACGTAATGCAGTGCAAGAGCGTACGTTAGCATTGAAAAAACTCATCTCCGACGCGTTGAAAGAGACCATGAAAGATGAGGAATATTTCCGCAGTACAGATAAATAAAAAGGTGTTTGGTAGTCTCGCAAAAAAAAGCTATCTTTGCACTTTCAAAAAATAGTCAGACAAAAAACTACAAAATTGATATGATTAACTCACAAGACATTAAGAAAGGCACCTGCATCCGTCTCGATGGCCAACTCTATTTCTGTATTGACTTCCTCCACGTAAAACCTGGTAAAGGCAATACCATCATGCGTACAACATTGAAAAACGTTGTTGACGGTCGCGTGCTCGAGCGTCGTTTCAACATCGGTGAAAAACTCGAAGATGTACGTGTTGAACGTCGTCAATACCAGTTCCTCTACATTGAAGGTGAGAACTACATCTTCATGAACCAAGAGACATTCGATCAAATTCCAATCGCTAAAGACTTGGTAACTGGCGTAGAATTCATGAAAGAAGGCGACGAAGTAACTGTTGTATCAGATGCTTCAACAGACACCGTGCTCTTTGCTGAAATGCCTTTGAAGACCGTGTTGAAAGTTACCTATACCGAGCCAGGTTTGAAAGGTGACACCGCTACCAACGCTACCAAACCAGCTACTGTTGAGTCTGGTGCTGAGGTTCGCGTTCCTCTCTTCATCAACGAAGGTGAACTCATCGAAGTTGACACTCGCGACGGCTCATACGTTGGTCGCGTAAAAGCATAATTCTTTAGACAAGAAAAACAAAAGACAACGGAGACCAACCATTAGGGGGTTCTCCGTTTTCTTTTAACCGCTCAATCATAGGATAATGAAACAAAACCTCTCGCTAAGATTACGCTGTCTTCTCGTGCTGTTGACCCTGGTGTGTGCAGCGCAGGCGCAGTTCTTCTCTCCGTTCAGCAGCAAGGCCAACACCACCCAGGTGGTTAGAGAGTCGGAACTCTACGACCTCGATAAGCAGTTGGGAGTGAATGGTACTTATATCTTCATCTACGACAAACAGCAGTGCGACACTGTTGACGGCGAACTCCATGGCAAATTCAAGGCGTTCGACTCACTTGACAATTCGCTCGTTATGGAGGGTGAGTACAGCAAAGGCGTTCGTGTGGGCAACTGGGTGTGGTACGACCACGGCAAGAAGATCGTAGAAGGTAACTATGTGGACGGTCGCCTTGATGGTCTGGTGATTTTCTACGACAAGAAATTGGATGGCAAAGTGATGGTGAACAGCACCTTGAAGGACGGTAAACTTGACGGTGTGATTACCAAGTTTTCACTTAAAAACAACGGCTTGGTGCGCGGTTTCTACCTTAAAGAGTATTACGAAGAAGGACTCTGTAACCGCGTTGAACTCTTCAACGAGGAGAACGCACGCTGTCTTTGTGGCGAATACGTCTCTGCTGATACCCTTTATTACGTTGAGAAAACCACCGAACTTTTGGTCAATGCCAAACTCTGTGAGCGTACCGTCAGTTACAGATACCTCCGTCCGGAGGGAACCAACTTCGCAGACCTCGAAGCGCTCGTGGCTTCTATGGGCACGAAGGACCCTAAAGGAATGCGTGGAGCGCTGAACGGTGCTTATAGTAAGGTGGATAGCGTAGCTGCCGACACCTCGTTGGTACTTGTAAAAGCTGAGTCCGGCTTCTATAAAAACAACTTGGCAGAAGGCGAATGGCTTACCCAATATTTTACTGAAGGCGTTAACATGATGAAACGCTATGAAGAGGGTGTGCAGATGGCTGTTGAATATACAAGAATGAAAAACGGAAAACCTTACAGCGGCAAGCTGACCGTCGTAGAGTCAGATGCAATTTCCGTTATCTCCATCAAAAAAGGACAGCGTAACGGCAAAACCATCGTGACCGACGAGGTTGGCAATGTCGTTGTGGTGGTTTGTAAAAATGGAGTTCCTGTAGAAAAAGCAAAGAAATAATATCTCCTTGCATACGAACAAAAAAAGACCGTTTCCTGAGAAACGGTCTTTTTTGCTTTAGTTTGTCGTCGGCGACAATTAAATGTCGTCGTTGATTTCCTTTTGACGAGTTGCTTCGTTGATGGTGTCGTTGTAGATGATTTCAACGTGACCTTTCAAAGCGTAAGGGTAGTTGGAGTAAGCAATCTTCACGGTAACAGCACCACCATGGAGTGAGTAAACAGAGCGGAAGCTTGCGTTGCCGTCTTTGAGGGCAACCATCTTGGCGAAGTCGGTGCCAGCGCTATTTTCGTTGTACTCCTCGGTGTAAGGTTCACCGTATTTCTCGGAATAGCGTTTTTGAAGGTCGAGATACACCTCTTCGAGAACGTTCCAGAGGTCTTCGTCTGGCATTTTTACAACCACTTGGCTGATGCTATCGGTCTTTTCTGAAGCCACGATGAGCACTTGGCAGTCTTTGTAGCCGGCAAATGAGCCTTTGAGTGTAACCTCGCCGTCTTTGCGACTTACGAATTTGAGACCTTGCTGTTCCATCTCTTGAACAAACGAGCTGACAGAACCGCGAATTTCTACACCTTTGAATTTGAGGTGTCCAGCAGCGCTAAGTGAGAGAGAAAGCATAGCCACTGCGATGAGCAGATAAAATCTTTTCATATTTCTTTCTTTGTGTTTAAATCATTTGTAGCAATGCTCTTTGTGAGCAATGAGGCGGTGCAAAGATAACTCTTTTTTCTCTATCTGCAAAGTGAAAAATCGGTCATCAGAATAAAGAGGTGAAATTCTATGAAATTTTGAAGAAAAACATGGCTGAAATTTGCAAGAAAAGATGTATCTTTGTAGCATAAATAATTCTGTAGAAATCAAACTCAACGCTATATGTCAGAAGAGATTAACAAACAAGAAGCAACTCAGTACGATTCCTCCCATATTCAGGTGTTGGAGGGCTTAGAGGCTGTGCGTAAACGTCCAGCAATGTATATCGGTGATGTCGGCGAACGTGGCTTGCATCACTTGGTGTATGAGGTGGTTGATAACTCTATCGACGAGGCAATGGCTGGCTATTGTACTCATGTAGAGGTTTATATCAACCCAGATAACTCTATCACCGTTCAAGATAACGGTCGTGGTATCCCAGTTGATATGCACGAAAAAGAGAAACGTTCTGCTTTGGAGGTTGTCATGACGGTGCTCCATGCCGGCGGTAAATTCGACAAGAAATCGTATCAGGTTTCGGGCGGTTTGCACGGCGTAGGTGTTTCTTGCGTTAACGCTCTCTCTACCCACATGACCACTCAAGTGTTCCGTGGCGGTAAGATTTATCAACAAGAATATGCTCAAGGTCACCCTTTGTATGACGTAAAAGTGGTTGGCGAATGCGATCCAGCAGAGACTGGCACCAAGCAGACATTCAAACCAGATGACACAATCTTCACCTTGACCACCGAGTATAAATACGCCACCTTGCAGGCTCGTCTGCGTGAGTTGGCGTTCTTGAACGCAGGTATCACCATCTCGTTGACCGACTTGCGCGAGAAAGACGAAAACGGTGAGTCGCCAACCGAAACATTCCATAGCGATGAGGGTTTGAAAGAGTTTGTTCGCTTCCTGAACACAGGCAACACACCACTCTTCAATGACGTAATCTTCCTAAAAACAGAGACAAACATTCCTTTGGAGTGCGCTATCATGTATAACACCGGTTATCGCGAGTCGCTCCATTCGTATGTCAACAATATCAATACTCACGAAGGCGGTACCCACGAAGCTGGTTTCCGCGCAGCGCTTACCCGCGTGCTGAAATCTTATGCTGAGACCAACTGCAAGAAAGAGTTGGAGAGAGCAAAGGTTGAGGTGACCGGCGAGGACTATCGTGAGGGTCTGACAGCAGTAATCTCTGCCAAGGTGGCTGAACCACAGTTTGAAGGTCAGACCAAAACCAAGTTGGGCAACAGCGAAGTTGCAGGCTTTGTACAAAAGGCTGTAGCTGAGGCTTTGGACACTTATCTTGAGGAGCACCCCAAAGAGGCCAAACTGATTGTTCAAAAATTCATCTTGGCAGCAACGGCTCGTGTAGCTGCAAGAAAAGCACGTGAGTCTGTACAAAAGAAATCGTCCATCTCGGGCGGCGGTCTGCCAGGCAAACTTGCCGACTGCTCAGGACGTATCCCAGAGAACTGCGAGCTCTTCCTCGTCGAGGGTGACTCTGCCGGTGGTTCAGCAAAGCAGGGCCGTGACCGTACCTTCCAGGCTATCTTGCCTTTGCGTGGTAAGATTCTCAACGTAGAGCGTGCACAATGGCATCGTGCCTTTGATAGCGACGAGGTCAACAACATCATCCAAGCCTTGGGCGTACGTTTCGGTGTGCCTGATCCTGTGACTGGCATCGTTGACGAGAAGAAAGCTAACCTCGACAAACTCCGTTATCACAAAGTAATCATCATGACCGATGCCGATGTCGACGGTTCTCACATCGCAACACTGATTCTCACACTCTTCTTCCGTTATATGAAAGAACTGATTGAGGAAGGTCACGTTTACTTGGCAACTCCACCATTGTATCTCTGTAAAACCAAGACTGGCAATATCTCAGAGTACTGCTGGACCGAAGAAGAGCGCCTTGCCTTCCTTGAGAAATACAAAGACAAAGGCATTGGCACTGTTCAACGCTATAAAGGTCTGGGTGAGATGAATAACGACCAACTTTGGGAAACCACGATGAACCCAGAGAATCGTATGTTGAAACTGATTACCTTGGAGAATGCTGCCGAAGCCGACCAAGTGTTCTCTATGTTGATGGGTGATGATGTGGCAATTCGTCGCGACTTTATCGAGAAGAATGCCCACTTCGCTAACATCGACGCATAAGTATAATTTATTAAGCTAATAACTAACATTTAGATATGTCGTTACAATGCGGTATCGTTGGTTTGCCTAATGTAGGCAAATCAACTTTGTTTAACTGCCTTTCCAACGCAAAGGCACAGTCTGCCAACTTCCCTTTCTGCACCATCGAACCTAACGTCGGTGTAATCACCGTGCCCGATGAGCGCCTGAATAAGTTGGCTGAGCTTTGTAAACCTGAGCGCGTTATCCCAACAACTATTGAAATTGTGGACATTGCCGGTTTGGTAAAAGGCGCTTCACAAGGTGAAGGTCTTGGCAACAAATTCTTGGCAAATATCCGTGAGACAGATGCTATCATCCACGTACTGAGGTGCTTCGACGACGAGAACGTGGTTCACGTTGATGGCAGTGTCGACCCAGTAAGAGATAAAGAAATTATTGATACCGAGCTCCAACTTCGTGACCTTGAGACCATCGACAGCCGTATCCAAAAGGTGTACAAACAGGCACAAACCGGTGGTGACAAGCAGGCAAAAGTGGCCTACGAAGTGTTGGCGCGTTATAAAGCTGCTTTGGAACAAGGACTCTCTGCACGAACCGTTGAGTTGGTCAACAAAGAGGAAGAAGCCGTTGCTCACGACCTTTTCCTCTTGACTGCAAAACCAGTGATGTATGTCTGCAATGTTGACGACGCTTCGGCTGTCAACGGCAACAAATACGTAGAGATGGTTCGTGAAGCAGTGAAGGCGGAAAACGCTGAAGTCTTGGTGCTTGCAGCTAAGACAGAATCTGAGATTGCCGAACTTGAAACCTACGAAGAGCGTCAGATGTTCCTTGAGGAATTGGGTCTTCAGGAGTCAGGTGTGGCCCGATTGATTAAGTCGGCTTACCGCTTGCTCAACTACAAGACCTTCCTGACGGCAGGTAGCGACGAGGTCCGCGCTTGGACCTTCCGCGATGGCTACAAAGCACCTCAATGTGCAGGCGTCATCCATACCGATTTCGAACGTGGATTCATCCGTGCCGAGGTCATCAAATACGAAGACTTCATTGCTTTAGGCAGCGAGGCAGCCGTCAAAGAGGCTGGCAAGATGGCTGTTGAAGGCAAGGAATATCTCGTTCAAGACGGCGATATCATGCACTTCCGTTTCAACGTGTAATAACTCCGAATATGAAAAAAACTATCCTCTTCCTTCTCGCTTGCTCGCTGGTATTCCTCGGTTGCAAGAAGCAGTCGGACAGCGCCAAAGACTCCGAACCCATTCGCACCAAGCACACCATGCAAGGTCGTTTGATTGTGAAGTCGGGCGACTATATGCTACTTGAAATGGAGGAAGGCGACCATATCTCTATCGTCAACGTTGCTGACGTGTTGAATCAGTGCGACACGATAAAAAACGAAGAGATCATTGCAGTGGGTTACGACTTGCAAAACGGCGACACCATTATTGCCGCCAGCGTCAGTGTCTTAGAACATTGGGTGGAAGGCATCGTGGTAAGCATGGACGAACACAGCGTAGTCATTGTTTCTGAGGTTGACAGTTTCAAATTCTCTGTAGACAAAGCATTGATTTACGGTGACGACGACCTTGCCATTGGTGCCGACATCATCGTCTACTATCCTAACTCATTCGAGGTGGGCAACGGTGGCGACATCCCTGCAACCAGAATTTTAATTGAATAAAAATTTTTGAAATGAATAATATCGAACAATCACTTGCTCAAGGCGTTGTTGCAGCAGTAAAAGCGCTCTACAACATCGATGCTGAGTGTAGTAACATACAGATTCAGAAGACCAAGAAAGAGTTTGAAGGCGACCTCACCGTCGTAACCTTCCCTTTCACCAAACAGGCACACAAATCTCCTGATGTCATTGGTGCTGAAATCGGCGAATATATGCAACGCGAGAATGCGTTGGTGGCTGGTTTCAACGTTGTTAAAGGTTTCTTGAATCTCTCTATCTCACAAAGTTTCTGGCTTGATTTGCTGGAAGATATCTCAAAAAGCGACAACTACGGCTATAAGGCTGCAGCCCCAGACGCTCCGTTGATGATGGTTGAGTACTCCTCACCAAACACCAACAAACCACTCCACTTGGGTCACGTTCGCAACAACCTCCTCGGTCACTCAATCGCCGAGATTCAGAAGGCTAACGGTTGGAACGTCGTGAAGACCAACATTGTTAACGACCGTGGTATCCATATCTGCAAATCTATGTTGGCATGGTTGCGTTTCGGCAACGGCATCACCCCAGAGACCGCTGGTAAGAAAGGTGATCATCTCGTTGGCGACTTCTACGTAGAGTTTGACAAGCACTATCGCGCAGAAGTTAAAGAGTTGATGGCGAAAGGCATGAGTGAAGAAGATGCTAAACGCGAAGCACCACTGATTCAAGAGGCTCAGGCAATGTTGCTCAAATGGGAACAGGGTGATCCTGAGGTTCGTGCTTTGTGGGAAAAGATGAACGAATGGGTTTATGCCGGTTTCGACGCTACTTATAAAGAGATGGGTGTTAGCTTCGACAAAATCTATTACGAATCACAGACCTATCTCGTTGGTAAAAAAGAAGTTGAGCGCGGTCTTGAGGCTGGTATTTTCTATCGTCGCGAGGATGGTTCAGTATGGGCAAACCTCACTGCTGACGGCCTTGACGAGAAACTCTTGCTGCGTACCGACGGCACTTCAGTATATATGACTCAAGATATCGGCACCGCCAAAATGCGTTATGCCGACTATCCAATCAATAAGATGGTTTATGTTGTTGGCAATGAGCAGAACTACCACTTCCAGGTGCTTTCGCTCTTGTTGGATAAACTCGGTTTTGAATGGGGCAAGAGTCTCGTTCACTTCTCTTACGGCATGGTAGAATTGCCTGAAGGTAAGATGAAAAGCCGTGAAGGAACCGTAGTCGATGCCGACGATCTGATGGCAGAGATGGTGGCAACAGCCAAGGCAACCTCAGAGGAATCTGGCAAGATGGCCGATGTGACAGAGGAGGAATTCAATGACACATGCCGTATGATTGGTCTCGGTGCGTTGAAGTATTTCATCTTGAAGGTTGACCCACGTAAGAACATGATGTTCAACCCTAAAGAGTCTATTGACTTCAACGGTAACACCGGTCCTTTCATCCAATATACGCACGCTCGTATCAAATCCATCTTGCGTAAGGCTGCCGAACAGAACATCGCTTTCGGCGTACTTGACAAACAGGTGGCACTGAGTGAGAAAGAGACCTATCTGATTCAGATGTTGAGCAACTTCCCAGCCGTTGTTGCTGAGGCAGGAACACAGTTCAGCCCTGCATTGATAGCCAACTACGTCTACGATTTGGTAAAAGAATACAACCAATTCTATCACGACTTCACTATCTTGAAAGAAGAGAATGAGGCTGTTAGAAACTTCCGCCTGATTCTTTCGCAGTGCGTGGCAAAAGTTATTGCCCAAGGCATGCGTCTGCTGGGTATTGAAGTTCCAGAGAGAATGTAAGGCAAACCCTTATCACGATAGCACAAAGGAGGAGAAAATCTTCTCCTTTGTTGTTTGCGGAATACGAAAAAATATCGTAATTTTGCACCGCTTTGCCCGAGTGGTGAAATGGTAGACACGAAGGACTTAAAATCCTTTGGCCATTGCGGCTGTACCGGTTCGAGTCCGGTCTCGGGCACGGAAAAAGCTTGCTTGAATGGGCAAGCTTTTTTTGTCTTAAACAACAAAGAATCAGAAGATAATACGATGGATAAAATAGAAGACAAACTCTATGAACGTGCGTCGGGCTATTGTGCTAAATCGGAGCACTGCGAGAGCGAGGTGATGGAGAAACTTGTGGCTTGGAAAGGCGACGAGGATGTTGATTTGGAGGCTGTCGTAGCGCGTCTGCGAGAAGAAAACTTCATCTCCGACGAGCGTTATTGTGTGGCTTACGTTCGCGACAAATTTCACTTCAATCACTGGGGAAAACTCAAAATTCGGACTATGTTGCGTGCCAAACGACTCGATTCCGCCGCCATTGAAGATGCTTTGACGTCGGAAATTGCCGACGACGAATATCTCTCCGTACTTCAAAAATTGGTTGACGAAAAACTTCGTTCGCTGAAGGAAGACGATCCTCACTTGTTGGAAAAAGTCTATCGTTTTGTGGCGAGCAGAGGTTTTGATTACGAATCATTCCGTCAAGTTATCCGCCGAGATTAACGGCTGAAAAATAGAGAAATAAAAAGAGTTTTTACTAATTTGTAAAAACTCTTTTTTGATTCGTTATGGCGGAAGAGAATTACCCTTCGTCATTCACAAATTCTACAATGCGGTCGAAGAAATTATTCCATGCCACGGCGCTTTCAAATGCCTGCGCAATTTTTTCTTCAAAGTCGTCCCGCAAAGCCTCCTCTTCAGAAAAAGGACGGGAGAGCGACCAACTCTTCAGGGCGATGAGGTCCTCGTACTGTGAGCCACGCAGATGTTTCGGAATCACCTTCAGTTTTTCCTTGTCGTAGAGTTGCCAGCCCGCCTCTTTGAACGCCTTGGAGTTCATGATATTGCGCAACTCTTCACCCCGCTCGGCAATCTCCTCGCGAATCTCCTTCGCATATTTAGTTGGCGGGTTGTACAAACCGGCGCATAACATCGTTGTAGTGAAGTAGTTGCCGTCTTCGTCGTCGGGTTGCAGATAGACCAGGAAACCATCTCCGAACTTCTTCAAACCGAGAGTAGACAACCAGAAGCCCATGTGGGTATAGTAGGTTGACTTATCCAGCGAAAAACGCGTGTCGCGGTTAATGCGATAGAGCAATTTGCGCACATCTATACTCGCCATCCAAGGGTAGTGCTTTACGAGTTGATTGACAGTAGATTGAGCCAACTCCAACGTCACGGCTTTAGCAGCCAGATACTCCTCGCGGTGCTCATGCATCCACTCGGTTTTGTTGTTATATTTCAGTTGCTTCAGAAAATCGAAGACCCTCTTAACCTTGTTTGCCATAAAAATATACAGTGAAAAGTGAACCAAAATTACACAAAATTTTCCAAATAACACTCCCTTTGCTTTCGTGAAACAATTATATATATAGTATCAGCTGCAGCGATAAGAGGAGGTTGAAGAGCGTTTTTCGTCTATGAAAACGTCTTTTTGAGTCTCAAAACCGAAAACTTTCTGCAATAAAGTGGTGCATACCCTAACTTTTTCTTATCTTTGTGGTCTTAATGTGGGTCAATTTGTCCCATTGATTAGGAAAGAGAGACAACGATGAGATATTTCTTCTATTACCTTTTGGTAGTCAACGTGTTGGGAGGCCTCGTCTTTGCTGCAGACAAACTCTTGGCAAAGAAAAAGAAACAGCGAGTGCCCGAGGCTACGCTCCACCTCTTTGAGGCGTTCGGCGCCTTTCCTGTCGTGTTGTTGCTGATGTATCTCATTCATCATAAAAACAAGAAAACCAGCTACTTTCTCATCACATGGTTGATAGTCGTTGTGTGGCTGGCAGTTGTAGGTTTCATCATCTACAAAAAACTATGGAGTGCAGATTCCATCTGATAGAGAGCACTGTCGACAGCCGCTTTGCTTTTGCTAAGTCGCTCTATGAGCGTGCCTTTCCTGCCGATGAGCGGCGAGAAGCCGAGATGTGGTTTGAACTCCAGCGTGAGTACCCTGGCTTTCATGTGGAGGTGATGTCAATGTTAGACTTACAAAACGTTGAGACTCCTGTTGCGATCCTTTGCTATTGGCAGTTTGAACAGTTCTGTTATGTAGAACATTTGGCTGTAGAAGAGGCGTTTAGACGTCGTCACCTCGGCTCGGAAGTGTTGGGTAAACTCTTGAAATCGGAGTTGCCAGTTGTCTTGGAAGTTGAGCCAGATAGCGACGAAACCACCCACGGCCGACTGCTTTTCTACCAAACCTTGGGGTTTGAAAAACCGTATAAAAACTACGTTCAACCCCCTTACAGCGAAGGAAAATCTGCCGTTCCGTTGTGGCTCTTGAGCAACCAGCCAACGTGGCTTGGGGGGCATGTGGAACTCGTCAAAGAGACACTATATAAAAAAGTATATCATTGTAAATTAACATAAAAGTCGTCTGCAACAGACGATTACAACAAACAATAAAACTATGTGCGGAATCGTAGGATACATTGGAAAACGTGAAGCGTTCCCTATTCTCATGAAGGGATTGCGTCGTTTGGAATACAGAGGTTACGACAGTGCCGGTGTGGCGCTCATCAATGGCAGCGGAACCTTAGGCGTCTACAAAGCCAAGGGTAAAGTGGCAGACTTAGAGACCTTTGTGTCCGATAAGGACATCACTGGCAACATTGGTATAGCCCATACCCGTTGGGCAACTCATGGCGAACCTTGTCAGGCGAATGCCCACCCTCATTACTCCTCCAATGGTCGTTTGGCGATTATCCATAATGGTATTATCGAAAACTATATGGAAATCAAGAAACGCCTCATTGAACACGGCTTCACCTTCCAAAGTGACACCGATACCGAAGTGTTGGTGCAACTGATTCAATATGTTCAAGATACCCAAGAGGTCTCATTGGTTTCTGCCGTTCAGTTGGCGCTGAAACAGGTCATTGGCGCCTATGCGATAGCCGTCCTCGACCGTGAGCAACCAGAACAGATTATCGCTGCCCGCAAAAGTAGTCCGCTAGTGGTTGGTATCGGTGACAACGAATACTTCCTTGCCTCCGACGCCCTCCCAATCGTAGAATATACCAAACGTGTCATCTATCTTGAGGATGAGACTATTGCAGTCATAAAACAAGCTATTAAAAAATTGAATGTTGATGACAAAATTTATCAGCCAAAGCTTGTAAAAGCAATTATTTCAAATGCCAAAAACAAAATGCAGGATGCTTATACATTTTCAACTTTTGCAAGAGATTTTAAATCACAAAAAATTGCATCCATTTTTGAAGAATATGAGAATATTTTAAATAATAATAATGCAATAGATTTTGATGATATGCTGCTTTTAACGGTAAAATTACTTGAACAAAATCCACACGTAAGAGAATATTATTACAACAGATTTAAGCATATTCTTGTTGATGAATACCAAGATACAAACCTTGCACAGTATAAACTTCTAAATATGTTATACACAAATTTAAAACAAGAAATCCCCGAAGAGCGTTCCCTTTGCGTTGTAGGTGATGTTGATCAATCAATATACAGCTGGCGTGGTGCTGATTATAGAATTATTCTTAATTTTCAAAGAGACTTTAGAAATACAACTTTAGTCAAGCTTGAACAAAATTATCGCTCTGTTTCCAATATTTTGGATGTAGCAAATGCTATTATTGTCAATAATGAACAAAGAATAAGCAAGAATCTGTTTTCAACAAAAGGAACGGGAGATAAAATAGAACTTTTTGAAGCTGATGATGAAGCACATGAGGCAGATTACGTCGCAAGAAAAAT
>CALEJM010000030.1 GCA_937898265.1 uncultured Porphyromonadaceae bacterium | reverse complement strand
TAGCAAACCATCCGATGCCGGTATATTCGTCAACCACCATGAGATAGTCGTTGGCTGTTGAGTTATAAGGGAAACCGACGTTGCGAGGTTCGAGATAGCCGTTGCCCGAACTGCTGGCACGGAAGATATCGTAACCGCCCATCGACTCAGGACCATCTGAAGCGAAATAAAGTGTAACGCCGTCAGGATAGATGAATGGGAAATTCTGATTGTGGAGGGTGTTGATAGCGTCGGAGAGTGGAGTTGGCGCACTCCAACTGCCATCCAACAGACCAAAACTCTCAAAGAGGGAAATCGTTGAGTCGCAATCAACGGCAAAGACTGTGCGGTCGTTACGTCCAGTTTGACAACCAGTCAGGAAGACCTTGTCGTTGCCACAGGCGTAGAGAGCGCCGATGTCTTTAGAGAGTTGGTAGACCGAGAGAATCTTGTCTAAATCGACAACAACGCTGTCGACTACAACGATATCGTCAACCGATTTCAACATATCGGCTGCCATACGAGAGCGATGCAACGAAGCAGTCACATTCTCTTCGCCGCCTTTGTTGCGGTAGGTTTCGTAGCTTTCAACCGACTCAGCAAAACGATAGCAACCGAAATAGGCTTCGCCCAAGAGGAGATACAACTCTTTCGGGGAGTTGGAGCGAGTTTTCAGTGGCTCCAGGGTTGCAACCGACTCAGCATAATGCTTTTGGAGCAACTGACATTTTCCCGTACGATAACGCAGAGTCATGCTTGACGGATTCTGCTTCAGTTGCTTCTGATAGTAAGCCTCTGCTTTGGCATATTCGCCACGTTTGAAAAGGGCTTCACCTTCGGGATATTGCGCATAGATTGGGAGCGCCAACACCCAAAGCAAAAGCAAGGTAACTACTGTTTTATAATTGATATTTCGCATCGTTAAAACTCTATTCTCACTCCATCTTCGGCGGAGTAGGTCTCGGGGAAGATGGCCTTGGCCTCCTCTAAAAATGGTTTATAAGAACTGTATCGTGACGAATGATGACCGATAATCAGTTTGCCGACGTGTGCCATCTGTGCTATCGTAGCCGCCTGAGCAGCAGAGCTGTGAAGTGTCTTACGAATACGTTCCTGGTCGATAGACAGGAAGGTTGCTTCGTGATACAGACAGTCTACGTTTTCTATCAGCGGCACGATTTTCTCAAGGAAAGCCGTATCGGAGATATAGGCATAGCTATGAGCATGAGATGGTTCCGTGGTCAAACGTTTGTTTTCAACCACCTTACCGTCAGGGGTGACGAAATCCTCCCCTGCTTTCAGGTTTTTGTAGAAAGCCAAAGGCACTTCAAACGCCTCAGCCATCTCTTTGTTGATATGGCGTTCCTTTCCTTTCTCGCGGAAGACGAAACCGCATGTTGGCACACGATGTTTCAGCGGAACGGTGGTAACGGAGACGCTTCTATCGGAGTAAATCTCCTCAGAGTGGTGAGGATTATAGGGAACGAAGTTGATTTCAAAGGGAGAGTCGGCGCAGAAATAGCGTATCATTTCGCCCATCACCTTCTCCAAATCGGGATGCGCATGGATGAACAGAGGCGCAGTGCGTCCCATCAAGCCCAAAGAGGAAATCAATCCCGGGAGTCCGAGACAATGGTCTCCATGCAGATGGGAGATGAAGATATGGTTGATGGCCAGCATCTTTTGGTGATACTGACGAAGACGAATCTGCACAGCCTCGCCGGCGTCGATGAGGAAGTACTTGGAGTTCATCTTCAACATCTGCGCCGAATGGAAGGTCTGTATGCTTGAGAGCGCCGAACCGCTACCTAATATGGTGACTTTATAGTCTGACATTATTTCTGACGAACCAATACCCAAGCGTCTGGATAGGTTCCGTTGATTTTTGAGATTTGTGCTTTGGCCTCTTGATAGGTGTCGTGTGTTGAGATAACCACGCGATACATACCGTTTTCGTTCATTACGACCAAAGGACGGTATTCGCCTTGAAGTGATTGGTGGAGACGGATAGCGTTTTCTTGCTTACCGAAGCTGCCCACAACGACGTTGTAGTGTTTCAACATGGCTTCGTCGCCAGTTACAACGGTGTATTTCTCTGAGCGTACATTCTCCTGCTCTTTAGAGGTATTGGTTTGAGAAGCGAGAAAATCGTTGGTGTGATCTTCTTCTACAACCTCCTGTCTTGAAACTGTGGAAGCACCGTTGGCTTCGTTATAAGCAGCGGTGTATTGTGATTTACAACCAGCAAATGCGAACATCATTGCCACAGCTGGCACGAAAAGAATT
>CALEJM010000029.1 GCA_937898265.1 uncultured Porphyromonadaceae bacterium | reverse complement strand
AAACATTGTCTACGAGTTCATAGCGCAGTAGACGCTACTCCCCCATCGCTTTCTTGAAGATATCATCTGTCTGAAGATACAGATGATAGAACGCCTTGTCGCCAAGCTTCGAGTAGCGTCCGACAAGAGCCCTTACCTGAGTGAGCATATACTGCTTCTCATCCTTCCATTCGAGGGCATCCGGCACAAGTCCATCCTTTGCTTTGGCGTAATCAAGGAAGGCAGCCTCGATACCTGCCCTGTCAAGGTACTTCAGCAGCGAATCATAGTCCTCGATGGCCTGCAGCTCAGACTTGTGTCTGTCGAAGTATGCGGATGCGAAACGCATCGGAGTGGCCTTCCTGTTGCATGCGATATAGAACTGGCTGGCCTTGGTAGTGTCAACCGGCACGAATACGTCAGGGATGATTCCACCCTTTGAAACGTCCATGCTGTCGGCCTCCATCATCTCTCCGGTACCATAGCGCTCGAATACCTCATAGTTGTAGTCGTCGGTATACGGCTTCTGGATGCATCTGCCGCTAGGGGTATAGAAACGCGCCACAGTGATGCGCACACCTGAACCGTCGGTGAAATATATGGGCTCCTGCACGAGGCCCTTGCCGAATGAGCGGCGTCCGACTATCCTGGCGCGGCCGTTGTCCTGCATGGCACCGGCAAAGATCTCGCTTGAGGAAGCGGACCCGTCGTCGATAAGGACCGTAAGGCCTACGTCCTGCAGCAATCCCTTGCCGGATGCATTGTAGGTATCTCTCTTGCGGTGAAGGCCTTCCATATATACTATGTTAGCTCCCTTGGGGAGGAACTGGTCGGCAAGCGCCAGAGCCTGGTCAAGGAAGCCTCCGGAATTGCCGCGCAGGTCGAAGATCATGTGCGTCATGCCAGCGGCCATCAGATCCAGGGTAGCCTTGGCGAACTCGGAATATGTGGTGCGGGCGAATTTGCTGAGGCGGAGATACCCGGTGGTGTCATTCACCATGAAGGCTGCATCCACGCTGTGGGTAGGGATCTTGCCACGCGTGATCTCAAAGGGAATGACTTCCCTGCCGCGGCCGACCGTGATGTTGACCCTGGTGCCTGCAGGACCCTTCATCCTGCGTACCATGCTGTCCTGAGGGAACTTGACTCCGGCGATGACCTTGTCGTCAACCTTAAGCAGGCGGTCGCCCACCTGAAGACCGATCTTCTCGGACGGACCTCCTGGAATGACCTCCAGCACTATGGCCGTGTCGTTGGGGACATTGAACTGGATGCCGATGCCTACGAACGATGCCGACAGTTCGTCGTTGACTGCCTGAAGTTGTTCGGCTGAGATATAGCTGGAGTGTGGGTCCAACTGCTGCATGAGCGTAGGCACGATGCTCTCGGCGATACTGTCCATGTTGAGGCTGTCAACGTAGGACTCGTCGAGTATCTCCAACAGCTCGGTCAGCTTGTTGCCCGCCTCTTTGTTGGTTCTCTTTGAGGTAAGCAGATATTGAGTTGCGGCATTGCGGGTTAGAAGGCAGCCCAACAGAATGCCGATAGCTAATGAAATAGCTAATGCCAAAGGAAAGATGGCTTTTTTCATTGCTTGGTGTTATTTGTTGCAGTCGTTGTCGGTCTCAACGAGGATGGTCTCGATGCCAGCACGTTTCAGCAGGTCGAGTCCGTCCATGATGCGGTAGTTCTCGCCATAGACTACACGTTTGATGCCGGCTTGTATGATGAGTTTGGCGCACTCGATGCAAGGTGATGCCGTTACGTAGAGTGTGGCACCGTCGCTGCTGTTGTTGGAGCGTGCTACCTTGCTGATGGCGTTGGCTTCGGCGTGAAGAACGTAAGGTTTTGAGACGTTGTTCTCGTCTTCGCAGACGTTTTCAAAACCGGAAGGGGTGCCGTTGTAGCCGTCGGAGATAATCATCTTGTTGTTGACCAAGAGGGCTCCTACTTTACGGCGAGTGCAGTAGGAGTTCTCAGCCCAGATGCGTGCCATACGCATGTAGCGGTGGTCGAGTGCCAACTGTTTTTCTTCTTTCTCCATAAGTGTTGATGGGCTTATGTTGGGGAAGAATTAGTGTTTCTTTTTCTTTTTGGCGTTAGGGTTGCCACCTTTCATAACGATTTCGTTCATCTCGTAGTTGAGCTTGTCGATGTAGTCGATATGGAGGGTGTAGTAGCCAGCGCCGTCTGGGTTGTCGATGCGGAAGATGTCGACGTGACCAAGGCTTCTTGAAGCGCGGTAGCGTTTGTCTTCTGGGAATTTCTTGAGATAGATAGAGTAGTTGGGGTGACCGTTTTGTTCGCCTTCGTCGGCAAAGCTGTTGCCGTTTTCGTCGCGCATCTTCTCAACCATTTCGAAGTAGAGTTTTTCCATCTCGTCGGTGTCGTAGCCTTCGAGCACTACTTTGGCTTGATAGACTTTCTTGTTCTTGGCGTTGAAGATGATGAATACGGTGGCATCATGACCCATGAACTCGCCGTAGAAACGGTGTGAAGTCACGGTCTTTTGCATGTTGTAGTCGGTGTCGGCAACGAGGCCTTTGGCGATGAGTTTCTTCTCAAAGGTAGTTACTACTCCGTTGAGTGGCAAACCCATAAATTTTACGTGTGGCTCTTGCGCAGCGAAAACGCTGAGAGAGAGTAGGAGTGCTGCAAGCAGAAATACTACTTTTTTCATTGTTGTTTTGTATTTAAGTTGTTGACTTTTTACGTTGTTTCATAGCCGTTTAGCACCCGTTTCCGCTCTTCTTGAGCTTAGTCAGGCGCTTCTTGGCTACATTGGGCAAAATTACGATTTTTCTTTGGATTGGGCAAATATGGTCTCTATTTCTTTTCCACAAGCTCCAATTTAGTTTTTCGGTTCACTTGGGGCGAAATGGCGAGTGGTTTTCTGCAAATTTTCTTGAGCTCTGCCGAATGGATTTTCGCAATTTTATTTGCCGATTTCTTGCCGCTGTTTGGAGTTTACAGATGATGATTTTTGGGCTGCTGAAAGTCGTTTGAAATATGGTTTTCAGATTTTATTTTTCGCTCTCGACAAATGGATTTTTACGGTAAGATTTTACGATTTGCTTCCGCCAAATGGTTGCGAATGCCCATGTTGTATGAATTGAAATTCCCGTTTCGCTACTTGTTTTTTGATTTTGGAAAAACGGCCAACGAATCGTCGAGAAACAAACATAGCCGACCCAAAACGAGTCGGCTATGATTTATAGATAGGGGAGTCACTGCTTAGAGTTTCTGAACGAGTCGTACGGAGTAGCCGTTGATGCGTGAGTTGGCATTTTTGGCGTTCACCTCGCCCGAACCGAAATAGAGGTGGTAGGCGCAGTGTGAGCCCTCGGCGGTTGAGGTCCAGTAGAAACCGTATGAACCCACGTTCATAGTCTGTTGGGCGTGACGATAGCCAGCAGCAGGAAGGAAGACGGCGCCGTTCTCTTCCATGTGAGACCAGAGTTCGTCGGTGTAGTTGTTCTTGGAGTAGTTGGTGCCTTTGGTGAAATCGCAGTCGTAAGGAATTTCCCAATCCTCAGGGAGGATGATGAGTCCAAGTACATCTTCCACCTTACCCAAGCCAGTGGTGTGGTGCTTAAGCAGATAAGCCCATTCGTCCTCGCTGAGCGTGAACCAATCGCCTGCTTTGCCAGCGCCGAAGATGGCGTTGTTCAAGCCCCAGTCGTAGAGGGTAGAGGCGATGTCGGCATCGGTGCCGATATAGTCGCTGTAGACGGTGGAAATGGTGTAAGGAGCGAGACCTTCGTTGCCTGATGTTCCCCAGCCGAAGAGGTCAATCCAGCCCTCGTTGGCAGCTGAGATATTGTTGTTTTGCTCACCTACCATTTCGTATTGAACGTTGGCAAAACGCCAAGTGCTCGTTGAGGCTTGATACTGCAGATTGCCTGGAGAGAAGCGCACGTAGA